>CANGML010000146.1 GCA_947454585.1 Comamonadaceae bacterium | reverse complement strand
CTTGGCTGAAGCACCAGAGGGCACCCTCCTGACCTACACGGCCAAAGCGTCGATTGCTGGAAAACTCGGACAAATTGGGGGACGCATGATCGATGCGTCGGCGCGTCAATTGTCAGACAAGTTTTTCACAGCGCTTCAAAACCACATCGCGCATGGCAGTCCTGTCAGCAGCGATGTGCGTCTGGTGACGACCACTGCCACTGCCACCCCCACCGGCCCAGCCATCGAGCAGGCAACGACTCTGCCTGACCTCTTGGCGCTCGAAAACATTCGCATGCGCTGGTTTGCCGCAGGTGTGGTGTCCACAGCGATCGGCGTGTGGCTTGGCGCTGGCTTGTTGAAATAAAGGACCCCCATGAAAGCGCCCGCTTTTTCCTATGCACGCCCCAGCAGTTTGGCTGAAGTGCTCGCACTCATGGCCGAGCACGGCGAAGAGGCCCGACTGTTGGCTGGCGGACAAACCCTTCACGCCACGCTCAACATGCGGCTGTCAGAGCCCAGCATCCTCATCGATTTGCAAGCAGTGAACGAACTCAAAGGCATTGAGATCGCCGGTGATGCCTTGCGCATTGGCGCCATGGTGACGCACACTGACATTGGCAACTCTGATTTGGTGGCGCAACACCTGCCCTTGCTGAGCGCGGCGGTGCCACACATTGCGCATCGCGCCATTCGCAACCTCGGCACCTTCGGTGGCTCGATTGCCTATGGCGATCCAGCGGCTGAATGGCCCGCGTGTCTGCTTGCACTCGATGGCGTGGTGGTGGCCATGGGCCCGCAAGGCAAGCGTCGTATTGCCGCGCATGATTTCTTCACCGGCCTCTACAGCACCGACTTGCAAGACGATGAGCTCATCGTCGCGTGCGAGTTGCCTCTCAAAACAGGCACACACGCCTTTGCGTTTGATGAACTCGCGCGCCGCCATGGTGACTACGCCGTGGTGGGCCTCGCAGCGACCGCACAGGTCAAAGCCACAGGCCTGCAGCACGTGCGGCTCGCTTGGCTGGGTGCTGTCAGCCAGCCCTACCGCAGCACCCAGACGGAAGCCTTGCTAGAAGGCCAGGTCCTGAGCGAGGCATTGATCACGCAAGCGATGCAATGCCTGAAAGATGAAATGCTGACCGAAGCCGATTTGACGCACAGCGCCGCTGCCAAATCACACCTTGCGGGCGTGATGCTCAAACGCGCACTCCATACCTTGAACAGGACTCGCCCATGACTGCCCTTCATGCACACACCGTGAACATCACGGTCAATGGCCACAACCAACGCTGCTCGGCTCAACCGCGCACGCATTTGATTGATTTTTTAAGAGATGAATTAGGCCTGAAAGGCTCACATTTGGGCTGCGAACATGGCGTCTGCGGCGCCTGCACGGTGCGGGTCAACGGCCAAATTGTGCGTGGGTGTCTGACCCTGGCGGTGCAAGCAGACGGCCGCCACGTCGACACTATTGAGGGATTGAGCGAAACGGGCGAAATTAAAGATTTGCAAGCGGCTTTTATTCGTCACAACGCCTTGCAATGTGGCTTTTGCACCTCAGGCATGTTGATGGCAGCGAGCGAACTGCTCACCCAGCAACCCGATGCCAATCGAGAACAAGTGCGTGAGTGGATGTCTGGCAACTACTGCCGGTGCACCGGCTATCAAGCCATCGTCGATGCCATCTGCGAGGTATTGGCTGCGCGCCGTCAAGGAGTGAATGCATGAACGCCCCAGAAAACAAATACCTTCACACCAGCCATGACGTGCCCCATGCAGCCCCATTCACGGGCGACATGGCAGGTGCCAAACACATTGGTCAAGCCATTCCACGACCCAACCTCGAACGCTTGGTGGAGGGGCGCGGCCAGTATGTCGATGACATCGAACTGCCGCGCATGGCGCATGTGGTGTATTGGCGTTCACCGGTGGCGCATGCCCGCATCGTTCACATCGAGAGCGCTTATGCACGCATGATGCCTGGCGTGCTGGCCGTCTACACAGGCCACGACCTGGCAGCGATTTGCAAACCTTGGGTCGCCACCCTCACGCACTTGGCAGGCATCAAATCAGCGCCGCAATACCCGATGGCATTGGACCGCATGCATTGGCAAGGTGAACCTGTGGTCGCGGTGGTGGGCAACACACGCGCAGAAGCTGAAGATGCGTTGCAGTACATCCAAGTCGAGTGGGAGGACTTGCCTGCTGCGTTGGACATGAACACAGCACTCGATCCGAACACCGCGGTGATTCATCCCGAGTTGGGTGACAACCTGTGCTTCACCCGCAGTCTGGACACAGGCGGCGTGGACGAAGCGTTTGCAAGCGCCGCAGTGGTGGCTGAGGCGACCTTTGATTTTGGCCGACACACAGGGGTCACGCTCGAGCCTCGCTGCCAAATTGCAGACTACAACCCTGCCAACTCACAACTCACGGTCTACCACTCGCAACAGGCACCGCACATGATGCAAGACCTGTATGCGCGTCAATTTGATTTGGCCGAAGCCAATATTCGCGTGATTTGCAAAGACGTGGGCGGCTCTTTTGGCATCAAGGTGCATGCGTATCCCGATGACTTCGCCACCGTGGCGATTGCCATGCTGCTCAAGCGCCCCATCAAGTTTGTGGCAGACCGACTCGAGTCATTCACCAGCGACATCCATGCGCGTGAACATCGCATTGAAGGACGCATTGCGGCCTCGGCAGAGGGCGATATTCTGGCCTTTGAAATCAAAGACACCACTGGCATTGGACCGTTCTCCATGTTTCCGCGCACCAGTGGCATCGAGGGCAACCAAGTGGTCAACCTCACCGGTGGCCCCTACAAGCACAAGGCGTATCGCGCCAAGTTGGATGTGGTGTTTTTGAACAAAACGCCCACCTGCCAATACCGCGGCGTGGGTCACCCGATTGCCTGTGCGGTGACGGAAGGTTTGGTGGATTTGGCGGCTGCAAAACTGGGCATGGATCCCCTTGAAATGCGCAAACGCAATGTCATTCCAGACGACGCCTACCCTGCCACTGGCGCCTCCGGTATCAAACTCGAGGTGTTGTCACACGAGGCATGTCTGCGCAAAATTGAGTCGCTGATGGACTACCCTGCGTTGCTCGCCGAGCAAGCGGCCTTGCGCAAACAAGGGATTTATCGCGGCATTGGTTTTGCGGCCCTCATTGAATTGACCAACCCCAGTGCAGCCTTCTATGGCGTGGGCGGTGCACGAATTTCATCGCAAGACGGCGCCACCCTGCGCTTGGAACCTGCAGGGGGTGTGGCCGTGATGGTGAGTGTGGGCGAACAAGGCCAAGGCACCGAAGCCATTTATGCGCAAATCGCGGCAGACGCGGTGGGCGTGCCCATGGCCCAAGTGCGCTTAATCACGGGTGACACCGATGCTGTGCCTTATGGCGGTGGCACCTGGGCATCACGCGGTGCTGGCGTGGGTGGAGAAGCCGTGTTGCTGGCGGGCGTGGCTTTACGCGCCAACATCTTGAAGGTGGCCCAAGCCATCCTCAATCAACCGTTGGAAGAACTCAAACTGGAAGACGGCGTGGTCAAACATGCCATCACTGGCGCAGATCTGTTGCCACTCGCTGAACTGGGCCGCGTCGCCTACTACCGCCCCGACACATTGCCGGTTGGCTTCACCTCTGAACTGATGGTGACGCGCCATTACGCCCAACGTGATTACCCTTTTATCTTCACCAATGGGGTGCAAGCCTCGTATGTGGAAGTCGATGTTGAAACAGGCTTCGTCAAATTGCTCAAGCACTGGGCGGTGGAAGACTGCGGTCGCGTGATCAACCCCAAATTGGTGGACGAGCAAATTCGCGGAGCGATTGTTCAAGGCATAGGGGGTGCACTGTTTGAGGAGTGCCTGTATGACGACCAAGGCCTCATGCAAAACGGCTCGATGGCCGACTACTTGGTGCCCATGGCGGGTGAGATGCCAGACATTGTGGTGGCCCACGTGGAAACACCCACGCGCAGTTCGATCTTGGGCGCCAAAGGCGCTGGCGAAGCGGGCACTGCCGGCGCGCCGGCGGCGGTGGTGAATGCAATCAACGACGCTTTGCGCCCCCTGCATGCACAAGTGTGGTCGCAGCCGGTGACGCCAGAAAAAATCCTAACCGCCTTGGGGCATATTTAAACAACAGGGAATGCTCGTGCCACACACCATTCCCCTCTTTCCCCTGTCACAAGGCCTATTTCCGGATGGCATGCTGTCGCTTCAGATTTTTGAAGTGCGCTACCTCGACCTCATCAAACGCTGCCACCAACAGCAACGCCCCTTTGGGGTGGCATGGATCAAAGAAGGCAGTGAGGTTCAAATACCCGGCCAAGTCCCTTCCTTGCATAGCGTAGGTTGCATGGCGCACATTCGGGAATTTGAGCAAGTGCAGCCCACACTTTTTCGCATCCTCTGTCAGGGCGGGTTGCGGTTTCAGTTGCATGAGGTGCAAGCGGGGCCCTACGGCGTGTGGCAAGGCAGCGTCACTTATCTCGCACAAGATCCAGAGCTTGAGGTACCCGCCGGCCTACAAGCACACGCCGACAGACTGGGCAAAGTCATCGCGTCAGCACAGCAACAAGGCGTCATCCACAAGTTGCCCATTTTTGCGCCCTACCACTTGGACCAATGCGGGTGGCTGGCCAACCGCTATGCAGAAGCAATTCCCGTGCGCGCAGAAGTCAAACTAGAACTGCTTGGCGAACTAGATCCTTTGCAACGATTGACATCCGTCACGCGTCTGCTGCATTCCTAGAGCCGTCATTGCTTGAACTTACAAAGTCCTGCAGCAGTTGATTGAACGCGTTCGAGGCTTCCACCTCGGGCAAGTGCCCAATGCCGGGCAGTTCCACCAAACGTCCGTTGGGCAGGTGGGGCAACAGCAGGTCGGCAATTTCTTGACGCGGGTTAACTTGGTCTTCACTGCCTTGCACCAGCAACACCGGCATGGTCAGGGCGGATGCCAAGTCGGGGGTGTAAAAGTCACTCAACCTGAAAGACACCGCGCGCAACAACCCCTCGGCCTGCGTGCCCCGCGTGACCTCTACCAACAGGGCACGTAGCGCGGCAGAG
>CANGML010000145.1 GCA_947454585.1 Comamonadaceae bacterium | reverse complement strand
CCCTGACCAATGATGGCGTAGGCGCGTGGCCCGAGGCCCGTGCCCAAGAACACGTCTTGCACGTCACGACGACGCACGGGTTGGTTGTTGATGTAGTAGCTCGAGCCACCATCGCGGGTCAGCACGCGCTTGACGGCGATTTCGGGGAACTGGCTCCATTGGCCACCCGCACGGTGGTCGGCGTTGTCAAACACCAGCTCCACGCTGGAGCGGCTGGCCGCTTTGCGGGTGGTGGTGCCGTTGAAAATCACGTCTTGCATGGACTCGCCACGCAGCTCGCTGGCCTTGCTTTCGCCCAGCACCCAGCGCACCGCATCCATGATGTTGGATTTGCCGCAACCGTTGGGGCCAACCACGCCGACCAATTGGCCGGGCAGCAGGAAATTGGTGGGTTCCGCAAACGACTTGAAACCCGATAACTTAATTGAATTCAGACGCACTGAAAAGCCTCTTTAGACACAGCCTCAATCATAAGCGGTTGGGGCTGCCAACCAAGCCTGAACCTCCACCAATAGCGCTGACAAATTGGGTACTAATGCAGTAAATACCGGGGCGGTCACGTTCAGCGGCTGCTCTCGACTGGTGAGGTACAAATCCGTGAGGGCTTGGGCCAGACCCGGCTCAGCGAACAAAGGCATGAAGCCCTTCAGCGCATGCAAGCCATGTTCAACTTTCAAGGCATCTTCTGCTGCGATGGCTGCTTGGATGGTGGCTATTTCTTGTTGCAGGCTTTGTTCAAACGTGACGACCAGTTCGCGCACTTGGGCCTCTTCAAACCCAAATTCCTTGGCGCGGGTCAGGTCAAACCATTGTTGAGAAGCCATTTTGATAAGTATGTAATCAGAGGGCGGGGATAATAGCAGCCATGAATCCCCTTCTCTCGCGTCTGCAGCCCTATCCCTTCGAGCGGCTCAAGCAACTTTTCTCGACCGTCACGCCCAACCCCGCCTACACGCCCATCAGCTTGGGCATTGGTGAGCCACGCCATGCCACGCCACACCTGGTCTTGGACGCATTAGCCACAGCCACGGCGCAGTTGGCGGCTTATCCCGCCACCGCAGGCTTGCCTGCTTTGCGCAACGCTTGCGCCAACTGGGTTCAGCGCCGCTATGGCTTGACCTTGGATGCCGCCACGCAAGTGCTGCCCGTGAACGGTTCACGCGAGGCCTTGTTTGCCTTTGCCCAAACCGTGATTGACCCCACCCTTGACGCCGTGGTGGTCTGCCCCAACCCGTTTTATCAAATCTACGAAGGCGCGGCATTGTTGGCGGGGGCTCAAACCTATTACGCCCCCAGCGATCCGGCCCTCAACTTCAACGTCAACTGGGACCAGGTGCCGGCCGAGGTGTGGGCCAAAACCCAGCTGCTGTTTGTGTGCTCTCCCGGCAACCCCACAGGCGCGGTGATGCCCCTGAGCGACTGGGAAAAGCTTTTTGCCCTGAGCGATCGCTACGGTTTTGTGATCGCCAGCGACGAGTGCTACAGCGAAATTTACTTCCGCGAAGAAGCGCCCTTGGGCGGCCTCGAAGCCGCCGCCAAACTGGGTCGCACCGACTTTAAAAACTTGGTCGCTTTCACCAGCTTGTCCAAGCGCAGCAATGTGCCCGGCATGCGTAGCGGTTTTGTCGCGGGGGATGCCCAGATCCTCAAGCAGTTTTTGCTCTACCGCACCTACCACGGTTCCGCCATGAGCGGCATGGTGCAAGCCGCCAGCATCGCGGCCTGGGACGACGAAGCCCATGTGGTGGCCAACCGTGAGCAATACCGCCAAAAGTTTGCCGCAGTGACACCCCTATTGGCCGAGGTGATGGAGGTGCGCTTGCCCGACGCTGGGTTTTACCTGTGGGCCGCCGTGCCAACACGTGACGTCGCCGCAGACGGCGTGGGCGATGACGTCGCTTTTGCCCGCGACTTGCTGGCTCAATACAATGTGACGGTGCTGCCGGGCAGTTACCTGGCCCGAAGTGGTCATGGCATTGGCCAGGGCCCAGTCCTTGGCGGAGCTCATCAAGCCAACCCCGGCGCCGGTCGAATACGCATGGCCTTGGTGGCTGAAACCGCCGAATGCTTAGAAGCCGCGCAACGTATCGTGGCGTTTATCAAAAACACCCGTTCTTAATTTCCTCCATTTCAACGAAGAGAAGACAACCATGACTCAACACCAACTCCAACACGTCATCGACAACGCATGGGACAACCGCGCCAACATCAACGGTGCCAATGCCACCTCCGAGGTGCGCGATGCCGTGGACCATGTGATTGCTGAATTGAACGGCGGCCGCTTGCGTGTGGCCACCCGTGACGGCGTGGGCCAATGGACGGTGCACCAATGGCTCAAGAAAGCCGTGTTGTTGAGCTTCCGTTTGAACGACAACCGCATCATGAAATCCGGCGACTTGGCCTTCTATGACAAAGTGGACACCAAGTTTTCGCACCTGAGCGAAGAAGAAATGAAAGCCGCGGGCGTGCGCGTGGTGCCCCCAGCTGTGGCGCGTCGCGGCAGCTTCATTGCTTCTGGTGCCATCCTGATGCCCTCTTACGTGAACATCGGCGCTTATGTCGACAGCGGCACCATGGTCGACACCTGGGCCACCGTGGGCTCTTGTGCACAGATCGGTAAGAACGTGCACTTGTCGGGCGGCGTGGGCATTGGCGGCGTGTTGGAGCCCTTGCAAGCCAACCCCACCATCATTGAAGACAACTGTTTTATTGGCGCGCGTTCGGAAGTGGTGGAAGGCGTCATCATCGAAGAAAACTCGGTGCTCGGCATGGGCGTGTTCATCGGCCAATCCACGCCCATCTTCGATCGCGCCACCGGCGAAATTAGCTATGGACGCGTGGCCTCTGGCTCGGTGGTGGTGGCAGGCAACATCCCTAAAGTAGCCGCCAATGGCGCGCCCTACAGCATGTATGCCGCCATCGTGGTCAAGCGTGTGGATGCGCAAACCCGCTCCAAGACCAGCATCAACGACTTGTTGCGCGACTAATTCATTCACCGCCCCCTTCGATGTCTCGCACCCTGCAGCTCACCGAGCAACTCATCTCGCGCCCTTCGGTCACCCCGGAGGATGCGGGCTGTTTGGACATCATTTCTGCGCGGCTCACGCCGCTCGGTTTTGTCTGCGAACGCATCGACAGTGGGCCAGATACCTTTCGCGTGAGCAACCTGTGGGCTGTCAAACGCAGCAGCCGCGCCGATGCCAAAACCTTGGTGTTCGCAGGCCACACCGACGTGGTGCCCACCGGCCCCCTAGACCGATGGACCAGCGACCCCTTCACCCCCACGCACCGCGACGGCGTGTTGTATGGCCGTGGGGCCAGCGACATGAAGGCCTCTTTGGCGGCGATGGTGGTGGCGTGTGAGGAGTTTGCCGCCGCTTGCAAAGACCCCGCCATCCACATCGCCTTCTTGCTCACCAGCGACGAAGAAGGTCCGGCACTCGATGGCACCGTCAAAGTCTGCGAAGTCTTGACGGCACGCGGCGAAAAGCTGGACTGGTGCATCGTGGGCGAGCCCACTTCGGTGGAGCGCACAGGCGACATGATCAAAAACGGCCGTCGCGGCACCATGAGCGGCAAGCTCACCGTCAAAGGTGTGCAAGGCCACATCGCCTACCCGCAACTCGCCAAAAACCCCATCCACATGCTGGCCCCGGCATTGGCCGATTTGGTGGCGATTGAATGGGACCAAGGCAACGCCTTCTTCCCGCCCACCAGCTGGCAGGTGAGCAACATCCACGCGGGCACGGGCGCGAGCAACGTGATTCCCGGTGAATGCGTGGTGGACTTCAACTTCCGCTTTTGCACCGAATCCACGCCTGCGCAACTGCAACAACGCTTGACCGCAGTGCTGCACCAGCACCACTTGGACTTCGACCTCCAATGGACCATCGGTGGCCTGCCCTTCCTCACCACACCCGGTGACTTGGTCGGTGCCGTACAAACTGCCATCCGTGACGAAACCGGCATGGACACCCAGCTGTCCACCACGGGTGGCACGAGCGACGGGCGTTTCATCGCGCAAGTCTGCCCGCAAGTCATCGAGCTCGGCCCCCCCAATGCCACCATTCACAAAATCAACGAGTGTGTGGCAGTGGCGGATTTGGAACCTTTGAAGAATATTTACCGCCGTGTGCTAGAAAATCTGCACGCCCAATGACCCCATCGATCACACTCAGCGCGCTCATCGCCCAGAGCGCGCAGCAGCTTGAGACTGCCCACGCCTCAGGCCAACTGAGCTTCGGCCACGGCACCTCCAACGCCGCCGACGAAGCCGCTTGGTTGGTGTTGTGGAAGCTGGGCTTGCCGCTGGACAGCGATGTGTCGGATGAATCGCACAACACCACGCTCTCAACCGAGCAAATCGCCCAAGTGCAAGCCTTGATCAACCACCGCATCGCCACACGCAAACCTGCCGCGTACCTCACGCAAGAGGCGTGGTTGCAAGGCGTGTCGTTCTACATCGATGAACGCGCCATCGTGCCGCGCTCACTCATTGCCGAGGTGTTGGCCGAAGGCACGATTGATCTGTGGCTGGACCCCCACACCTCCCGCGTGCTCGACCTCTGCACGGGCAACGGCAGCTTAGGCATTTTGGCGGCCTTGGCTTATCCCGATATCACCGTGCAAGGCTTGGATGTGTCCGCGGATGCCTTGGCCGTGGCCCAGATCAACATAGCCCGTCACGGTCTTGAAGGCCGCATGACCCTGGGCGAGTCGGATGGTTTGGCCCAGGCCGATGGCCTTTTTGATCTGATTTTGTGCAACCCGCCGTATGTGAACGCGCACAGCATGGCTGAGTTACCGGCCGAGTTCAAGGCCGAGCCATCGCTCGCTTTGGCGGGTGGCGACGACGGCATGGACTTCATTCGCCACCTGCTGCGTGACGCCCCGACACACATGAGCAAACAGGCGTTGTTGGTCCTCGAAATTGGCCACGAACGCGATTACTTTGAAGCAGCCTTTCCTCAATTAGATGTCGTGTGGCTCTCGACCAGTGCTGGTGACGACCAGGTCTTACTCCTCACACGCCAGGCCATCACCGAAGGCGCCTTTACCCAATGATCACGATTAAAAATGTCACCTTGCGCCGCAGCGCCAAGGTGTTGCT
>CANGML010000144.1 GCA_947454585.1 Comamonadaceae bacterium | reverse complement strand
GCTTTGCTTCGCTCGCAAACCTCACTCGGACCGGTTCCTCTGACAAAGTTGTAAAGCAACGAGCGAACCATTTCTAACCAACATCGCGGGGGTTGTAGGTGCGGCGGGCAATGATTTCTGGTACCCCAGCATGAAGAGCCCGCCGCACCTGCAACCCGTGCCCTTCCGGAGAGAAACTTTCAGGACGAAGCTAAGCAGTTACTTGTAAACAGGAAACTTAGCAGTCAGCGCATGCACCTTGGCACGCACGGCCGCGATGTTGGCCTCGTCGTGTGGGTTGTCCAACACGTCGGCGATCAGGTTGGCGGTGATGCGGGCTTCCTCGTCTTTGAAACCACGTGTGGTCATCGCGGGTGTGCCAATGCGGACGCCGCTGGTGACGAAGGGTTTTTCGGGGTCGTTCGGGATGGCGTTCTTGTTGATCGTCATGTGTGCGGCACCCAAGGCGGCTTCGGCTTCTTTGCCGGTGATTTTTTTGGAGCGCAAGTCCACCAACATGACGTGGCTTTGTGTGCCGCCACTGACGATGCGCATGCCGCGTGCAGTGAGTGTGTCGGCCACGATTTGGGCGTTTTTCACCACCTGGGCTTGGTAGGCTTTGAACTCGGGCTGCATGGCTTCTTTAAAAGCCACGGCTTTGGCAGCGATGACGTGCATCAGCGGGCCGCCTTGCAGGCCGGGAAAGATGGCGCTGTTGATGGCTTTTTCGTGCTCGGCTTTCATCAAGATGATGCCGCCGCGTGGGCCGCGCAAGCTCTTGTGGGTGGTGGAGGTCACCACGTCTGCGTGAGGCACGGGATTGGGGTACTCGCCAGCCGCGATCAAGCCTGAGTAGTGCGCCATGTCAACCATGAAGATCGCGCCCACTTCTTTGGCGACTTTGGCAAAGCGTGCCCAGTCAATGTGCAAGCTGTAGGCAGAAGCGCCAGCAATGATGAGTTTGGGCTTGTGCTCGCGGGCCTTGGCTTCCATCGCGTCGTAGTCGATGGCTTCGTTGGCATCCAAGCCGTAAGACACGGCGTTGAACCACTTGCCCGACATATTGAGTGCCATGCCGTGGGTCAAATGCCCGCCTTCGGCCAAGCTCATGCCCAAGATGGTGTCGCCGGGTTTCAAGAAAGCGAGGAACACAGCCTCGTTGGCCGAGGCACCGCAATGCGGTTGCACGTTGGCGGCCTCTGCGCCGTAAATTTGTTTCAGGCGGTCGATGGCCAGTTGCTCCGCCACGTCCACGTGTTCGCAGCCGCCGTAGTAGCGCTTGCCTGGATAGCCTTCGGCGTATTTGTTGGTCAGCTGCGAGCCTTGGGCTTGCATGACCGCGGGTGAGGCGTAGTTTTCGCTGGCGATCAGCTCAATGTGGTGCTCTTGGCGCGCGTTCTCGGCTTGAATGGCGGCCCAAAGCTCGGGGTCGGTTTGTTCGATCAAGAGGTTGCGGTTGTACATGCTGGCAGTCCTAGAAAAAGGTGGAGTGATGGCTGCCCAGGCGAACGGCAAAACACCTCTGTGTCAAAGAGGCTGCGCGCTTCCCAGTGGTCATACATCCACGTCAGCGGTATGAGGCAGGGCCTCACACGCCTATCGCCAGTTGCGCGCGGGTAGGAGTTTACCGCGCTTCCTCGTTGTCCTTGCCGAACGGGGCTAAGCGCTGGGCTTTTTCCCAGAGGCTTTCAAGGCGAGCCGTGGCAGCCTCAGCGGCAGTTGCGGGGGGGGGAGTGATGGGCACCTTGACGCCTTTGGCCACTTGTTGCAGACGGGTGTTTTCGGCCAACACTTTGGCGGCGTAGCCTTGGTCGTCCTTGAGGTTGCCAGCGCCCACGTAAAGCTTGAGGCCGCCCTCTAGGCTGCCTGATCGGTTGATGCACTCTTTGAGGACGTTCACGCCCACGCGCACATTGGCAACGGGGTCAAATGCGGCCAAGGTGCCGCCGAAGCCTTGGTACTTTTGCTCATGCACCTTGGTCATCACCTGCATCAAGCCTTGCGCGCCCACATTGCTTTGTGCAAAGGGGTTGAAGCCCGACTCCACGGCCATCACCGCCAAGATAAGGGTGGGCTCGATCTGGTTGTCGGGCCCTAGGTCATAAGCTTCTGAGACCAAGGCGCTCAGAGGTTCGGGTGCGACACGGTATTTTTTGCTGAGCCAATAGGCCAAATTGGCTTGCTGTTTGGGCAGGTCGCGTGGGTCGGTAGCAGTGGCGCGGTCCACGGCATCGGCATCGGTGGCAATGCCCAGTTCATCGTATTGGCGCTCTTGCAACCAACTGATGACCTTGGCTTCCGTGATCACGCGCAGGTCGGGGCGCACCGTCAGCGCCACGACAAAAAAGAACAGGGACAGGCCCAGCACGGCTAAGCCGTTGTGGGAAATGGCAAAAAAACCTTGCGCCACGTCATGGGCAAAGGTGCGTAGACCTAGCTGTAGTCGGGCGATGGCGGGAATAGACATAAATTTATAAATAAGGTTTAGGCGAAAATTTTAAAGCCTCGGCGACAATCACCGCTAATTTACTGTGAGCCCACCCTGTGACTGATTCTTCTTCTACCTCGACTGACCTCGCCGCCCTCGATACCTTGACGGGCGGTGCTTTTACCGTGACCACCTCTGGCGAGCGTGCCGCACGCCTGCGTGACTGGCTCACAAGCGAACCCTCGCTGAGCCAACTCCAAGCCGTGTTTGACGAGATGAGCCATCGCGACAAAGGCGCTGCCAAAGTGCTGCGTGAAAAGCTCGATGAGCTGCGTCGTACCAAGGACCAAGAAGCATTGATTGTGGAATGGGCGGCCAAAGGCGAGGCCTTGCGTGACGCCCCGCGTATCCACTTGGGCGACGCCATGGGGTGGCAACGAGATGCCGCCAAAGCTGGCGCGCCTCTGTCGCGTGAGCCCCTGGCGAGCTTGAAAACATCCTTGGCTGAGCGCGTCAAAGCTATTGAGGATTTGCAACACCAGACCCAAGTGCACCGCGAGGCCGCGGTCTTGCTGGCCCAGCGCATTGAAGTGCTGTCGACCAAACCTTGGCAAGATGCCTTGGCCCAGCGCGAGGCCCTGCAGGCCGATTTGGACCGATGGGTGGCGCAAGCCAGTGCCCTGTCTGCCAATGCCCAATGGTCGAGTGTGGATGCCAAGTTTGCTCCCGCCTTGCAAACCAGTACCCAGCAAGTGCAAGCGGTGTGGACAGCCTTTGGTGAAGCGCTGGCTTTGACGCAAGCAGCAGCAGCTGATGCCGCCGCAGCCTTGCCAGCTGTGCCTGCTTGGGCTGACCAAATTCGTTTGGCCCGGGGCGAGGTGTTGCCGCAAGCGGCTGCCCCCGTCTCAGCCCCCAAGCCAACTGCCGGCGTGGATGCCACCCGCAAAGTCAAGCCCACAGCGGACAAAGCAGTGGTCGATCAAAAACGTCTTGAGCTCGTCATGCAAGCCGAGGCTTTGTTTAAACCTGCTCCCGTTGAGACGGTGGCGTCTGATGAGGCCCCCGTCCAAGCTGAGGCGGTGGTTCGTGTCCCCGCCATGGGCGGTCGCAAGATGCAAGAGACCTTGCGTGGCTTGCGCGAGCAATGGAAAAAAGTCGACAAAGAGGCAGCCCCCAACCCCGCACTGTGGAAGCGCTTTGATGCCGCGTGCAACCGTGCCCATGAAGTGGTCGATGTCTGGCTGAAGGAAGCGCGCGCGCAAACCGCAGCGCACAAAGCACAGCGCTTGGCTTTGATTGAGGAAGTCAAAGCTTGGGCTGTTGCGCATGCGAATGGCCCCGATTGGAAAGGCGTGGCGCGTCAGTTGCACCAGTTTGCCCAACGCTGGCGCGAGAGTGGGCACCTCAGCGAAAAGATGTTCGCCGAGTTACAACCCGTTTGGAAAGCTGCCATTCACGCGGCCCACGAGCCCCTAGAGGCCATGCAAAAAGCCAGCTTGACACGACGCCAAGCCTTGATCGCCGAGGCGCAAGCACTTGGCGCTGCCCCCACCTTGCGTATTGATGCAGTCAAAGCGCTGCAACAGCGTTGGCAAGAAGAGGCCCATGCCGTAGTGTTGGACCGCAAACAAGAACAAAAATTGTGGGACGCATTTCGCCAGCCGATTGATGAAGCGTTTGCGCGTAAATCATCCGTGCGTGAACAAGCACAATCTGCGCTCACGCCACACGACAAAGCGGTGCTCGACGCCGCCAAAGCCCTGGATTCCGCCACCGCCAAAGGGGATGCCAGCGCGATTCGCGCAGCGATGCAGACCTTAGAGAAAATCGCACGCGGCGAAGCGGTGGCGACGCCCGTACCAGAAGCGGCACCCTCGGTGGAGGTGAGTCAGCCCGCAACGCCTGACGTGACGCCACCTGCTGAACCAGAAGGCCAGACAGAAGTGCCGTCAGAGGCAGCACCAGAAGCGGCGTCGTCAGACGCCCGCGATGAGTCCGGCCCAGTAGATGCCAAACCCAAAGCTGCGCCACGTCCCGTGGTGGCTGTGCGCGGTGACGACCGACCGGGTCAAAAACGCACCGAGGCTGCACCTGCAGGGCGTGGTCGCGATGGCAAACCGGGCGGCAAGTTTGGCGACCGTCCTTCACGCGACGGTGGTCGTGAGGGGGGCCGTGAAGGTTTTGCGCCGCGCGGCCCGCGCTTGGGCGATGCTGCTTTCCGTGCGCAGCGCCATGCCTTGGAATCCGCGCAAGACGCCTTGCGTCGCTTGGCCTCGCAGGCCCATGGCGAGGTGTTGACGCAACTGATGCATGCCTGGGAAAAGCGTGATGCGTCGCAAATGCCCACTGCTCAAGCCATCGGCAACAAACTGGCCCCCGCGCAACGCACGCACTGGGCGCAAGCCTTGGGCGAGGCGTCTTCGGGGGATGTTGTCACGCCTTTGTTGCGTTTGGAGGTGGCGGCTGATCTGCCTACACCTGCCGCACATATGGATGCGCGTCGTGCCTTGCAACTGCAAATGTTGACCCGTCGCAACGACCCGTCGCCACAAATGACGTGGGCGGCTGATACGGCCCAGGTCTTAGGTGGCGCCTATGACGAGGCTGCGGCGCGTCGTTTGCAAGCCGCTTTGAAGGTGCTGCTCAAGCGCTAGTCGCGCTGCAGCATCAGGCGTGCGCGAGCGATAAGCGACAAAGCCCCCTTGTGGGGCTTTGTGCTTGTTG
>CANGML010000143.1 GCA_947454585.1 Comamonadaceae bacterium | reverse complement strand
TTCCATGAAGCGACTGGTGATCACATGGTCGCCGTCCACACGGGTGGTGCATGGCACTTCGTCGATTTCCTTTTGGCCAATGCTGTTGGCATGGACATACGTCTCATGCGTCAAGTCCATCAAGTTATCAACCATCAATTGGTAATTGCAGTGGATGTGATACAGCCCACCGCCATAGGCCCAGGCGGGGTTATCAAAGAACTCAAACTTAGGCAGGGTTGATTCGTCGGCCAAAGCAATGTCCCCAGGCCAGACCCAGATGAAGCCGTAACGCTCAACTGAGGCATAAGCGCGAATCGCGGGGAAGCCACGCACGCGTTGTCCGGGCATGGCCACGGTTTTGCCATCGCACCCCATTTCTAAGCCGTGGTAGCCACACACCAAGTTGCCATTGCACACCTTGCCCAGTGACAACGGTGCACCTCGGTGCGGACAGAAATCTTCCAAAGCAGACACCTTGCCGCCCACGCCGCGGTAGAGCACCATGGACTCGCCACAAATCTTGCGGCCCAAAGGTTTGTCTTGCACTTCTGCAGCAGTGGCCGCGACGTACCAGGTATTTTTTAAAAACATAGCTTTCTCTTTCTCGACGCTCAATCGACCTGGGCCACGCCCAACAGACGATCTAACAAGTCGGGGTTATCCAACAACTCACTGGCGCTGCCGCTGTGCACCACCGTGCCGTGGTCTAACACCACGGCTTGATGGCTGATTTTTAAAATGGCTTGCGGGTGCTGCTCCACGATGATGGCGCTCAAGCCCTCTTCACGTGTGATACGCGCAATCGCACGCAGCAGCTCTTCCACAATGATGGGCGCCAAGCCTTCTAAGGGCTCGTCCAACAACAACAAGCGGGGGTTCAACACCAAGGCGCGGCCAACGGCCAGCATTTGCTGCTCACCGCCTGAGAGTTGCGTGCCCAAGTTGTCTTGGCGCTCGGCCAAACGTGGGAACAACTCATAGACACGCTCGGGCGTCCATGGGCGATGCTGCTGGTTGCGCGGCGCACGCGCCACGGCGGTGAGGTTTTCGTGCACCGTGAGCGATTTGAAAATGTTGCGCTCCTGTGGCACCCACCCCATGCCGGCCGCAGCACGCTCATGCGAGGCCAAAGGGTGCAGGGCCACACCCCCAAAGGTGATCTGACCGCTGTGCTGCGTGGTAGCGCCCACCAAGGTGTCCATCAGCGTGGTTTTACCGGTGCCGTTGCGCCCCAACAGGGCCAAGGTTTCACCCTCGTTCAAACGCAGCGAGATGTCATGCAACACCACCGCTTCACCATAACCCGCGCTCAGGTTGTCCAGCCTTAAAAGTTCGAGCGCATTAGACATGGTCGGCCCCCAAATACACCGCTTTGACTTGCGGGTCCTGTGCAATTGCTTGCGGTGTGCCCTCGGTCAGCACCGCCCCGTTGACCAACACCGTGATGCGGTCGGCAAAGTTAAACACCAAGTCCATGTCGTGCTCAATCAACACAATCGATACCTCTTTGGGTAGGGCCGCCACGGTTTGCAGCAGCTCGTCACGCTCACCGGCGGGCACGCCCGCCACCGGTTCATCGAGCAACAACACACGGGGCTCACAGGCCAGCGCAATCGCCATTTCGAGCAAACGTCGTTTGCCATAGGCCAGATGCTCGGTGCGCTGTTGCATCACATCGGTCAAGTGAAACTGCGCCAGCAACTGCTCGGCACGCTCGGTGATCGCCGCGCTGTGGCCCAAGGGCTGCCACCACTTGGCGCCCTCACCACGGTGCTGGGTGACCACCATGGTCAGGGTTTCCAGCGGCGTCAATGAGTTGAACAGTTGGTTGATTTGGAACGTGCGCACCATGCCACGGCCCACCCGTTGGTGCGGTGCCAAATCTGAAATGTCTTGGCCCTCCAACACAATGCGTCCTGACGTGGCGGGCAACACGCCCGTCATCAAGTTGATCAGCGTGGTCTTGCCCGCGCCATTGGGCCCAATCAAGGCATGGCGTGCGCCTTGGGCGATGTTCAAGGTCACATGGTCGGTGGCGGTGATGCCGCCAAAGCGTTTGACCAAGTCGTGTGTTTGTAAAGCGTAGGTGCTCATGAGGTCCCCTCGCGGCGCGCGGCGGAAAACCACGTCCAGGGACGAATCAAGCGCTCGCGTCCCACCATGACCAACACCACCAAAAATAAACCAATCCAAAACGTCCAGTATTGGGGTGTGATGTTGGCGATCACGTCATACATCAGCTTGAACGCCACTGCACCCGCAATGCCGCCGTACAACCAACCCACACCGCCAATGGCCAACATCAGCATCACATCGGCGGAGCGGTCGAGTGCAAACACATCCAACGAGGCAAAGCCCGTGGTTTGCGCCATCAGTGCGCCCGCAGCGCCCGCGATGCCCGCCGCCACGGTGTAGACCACTGCCAAGCGCGCGGTGACAGGAATACCAATCGCCATGGCACGCAAGCGGTTGTCACGCACCGCTTTGAGCGTGGCGCCCAAGGGTGCGTGCACCAAGCGACGGGCCAAGACAAACAACACAAACAAAATCGACAGCGAGTACCACGCGGCGACTTGACCGATCAAGTCGAAATCAAAGTGACCCAACAAGGGCCCCATCAAGACACCCTGCAAGCCATCGGCGCCGCCCGTCAAGTCGCTGTACTTGTTGGCCAACTCGAGCAAGATCAGCGCGGTACCCAAGGTCACCATCAGGCGCGTCAAATCACTGCCGCGCATGATCGACAGCGAGCACACCGCACCGAGCAAGGTGGCCGCCACCATGCCCACACCCAAACCGATCAGCGGGTCCGGATGGATGTGCTTGGCAAACAAGGCCGCCGAGTAAGCGCCAAAGCCGAGAAAAGCGGCATGGCCCAGCGACACGATGCCGGTGTAGCCCAACACCAAATCGAGGGACACGGCAAACAAGGCCACGATGGCGATCTCGTTGATGATCAGCGCATGCTGTGACAACAACCAAGGTGAGACAAAAGCCAGCACCCAAAATACCAGCTCCAGCGGCTGCCAACGTGCAGCACGCAGCAAAGAAGTTTGGGCATTCATGACTTACCGCCTTGTCGAACAAACAGTCCTTGCGGACGCCAAATCAAAATTGCAATCATGAGCGTGTAAACAATAAAAGCACCGAGTTTGGGGATGTAGTACTTGCCCGCCACATCGGCAATGCCCAGCAGCAAGGCGGCTAACAAAGGCCCCGTGATCGAGGTGGTGCCCCCCACGGCGACCACGATCAAAAAATACACCATAAATTTCAAGGGAAAGGTTGGGTCCAAGCCCAGCACCTCAGCACCCAAGGCACCGCCCAAGCCAGCCAAGCCAGAGCCCACGGCGAAGGTGGCGGCGAACACCACGTTCACATTGATGCCCAGCCCCGAAGCCACACGCGCGTCATCCACACTGGCGCGCAGACGGCTGCCAAAACGTGTCGCAGACAACACGTATTGCAAGCCCACAGTCAAGGCGGCACAGACGGCGATGATGAACAAACGGTAATGCCCCATGCCCAACACAAAAGGCGTGTCGGCAAACAACTCGGTGCGACCACGCAACCAATCGGGCAACTGCATGATTTGCTGTTGCGAGCCCATCAAGTAATCGGCAGAAGCCACGGCCATGAAGGCCAAGCCAATGGAAAACAGCACTTGGTCTAGATGAGGTTTTTTATACATCGGCCGGTACAGGGTGCGCTCCAGCACCACGCCCACCAAAGCGGAGGCCAAAAAGGCCAAGGGCAAACACCACAAAAACGGCAGGCCATGGCGCTGCATCAGCACCACGGTCAAGTACCCCCCCAACATGGCAAACGCACCATGCGCGAGGTTGATGAAGTTCATCAACCCCATGGTCACGCACAAGCCCACTGCCAGAATAAACAGCAGCATGCCGTACGCGACCCCGTCAAACAATAGGGTGAGCATTATTTGTTTTTGCCTGGATCTTTGACGTCAGGAATGGTGCTGAACTCTTGGTTGTACAGCTGACCTCCCACCTTCTCCACCTTGCGGATGTAGATGTTGTGCACCACATCGCGGGTTTGTGCGTCGATGAACATGGGACCGCGTGGGCTCTCAAAGAGTTGGCCCTTCATGGCGTTCAACAAGGCATCGCCAGATCCACCTTTGGTGGTTTTGGCGGCTTCGTAAATCACACGCATGCCGTCATAGCCACCCACGGCCATGAAGTTGGGGCGCATGCCGGCATTGGCTTTTTCAAAGGCAGCGACAAACTTTTTGTTCAAGGGTGAGTTGTGTGAGGCGGAGTAATGGTGCGAGGTCACCACGCCGTTGGCCACATCGCCCATGCTGTTCAAGATATCGTCATCGGTGATGTCGCCCGTGCCAATCAGCTTGATACCGGCTTTGTCCATGCCGCGCTCGGCAAACTGCTTCATCAAGGCAGCACCAGCACCCGAGGGCACAAACACATACAAGGCATCAGGCTTCAAGTCACGCACTTTTTGCAAGAAGGGCGCGAAGTCCGGGTTGCGCATGGGCACGCGCAAGGTTTCCACCACTTGGCCGCCGTTGAAGGTCAAGCGTTCTTTGAAAAACTTTTCTGCGTCAATGCCAGGGCCGTAGTCAGACACCAAGGTCACGACTTTTTTGATGCCGTTGTTGGGGACCCAATCGGCTAAAGCCACCGCGGCTTGCGGCAACGCAAAGCTGGTGCGCACCACATAAGGCGATGCTTGGGTGATGCTGGAAGTGGCGGCGGCCATCACCACCATGGGTGTTTTCGATTGGGTGGCGATAGGCGCGGTGGCCAAAGCCAGGGGCGTCAAACCAAAACCTGCCAACACATTGACCTTGTCGTTCACCACCAGTTCTTGCGCGATGCGCTTGGTCACATCGGGGGCGCTGGTGTCGTCTTTGACGATCAGCTCGACTTTTTTACCGCCGACGGTGTCACCGTTCTGTGCGATGTAAAGACGTGCTGCGGCTTCGATCTGTTTACCCGTTGAGGCAAAGGGGCCTGTCATGGGCAAGATCAAGCCGATTTTGAATTTCTCTTGGGCTGCCGCTGTGCCCGCATAGGCACTCAGCAACCCGACCATCAAGGCACTTAGGAAGTAACGTTTTTGCATGAACTGTCTCCTTTTAAAAATATCAAATGCACACCTGGCAGTTGAGGG
>CANGML010000142.1 GCA_947454585.1 Comamonadaceae bacterium | reverse complement strand
TGCGTTGCTGCTTGATCCACCAAATGCCGCCCAGCACGATCAGCAGTAAGACCAGGTACTTCATACGGTTCGGCCCAGCACCACTTCAAGCACAAAGCGCGAGCCCGCATAACCCAGCAGCAACAAGCCCGCGCCCACGTAGAGCACGCGTGCGGCCTTGCGTCCACGCCAGCCAAAGCGTTGGCGTCCGATCAGCAAAATGGCAAAGGTGAGCCAAGACAGCAGAGAGAACACGGTTTTGTGGTCCCAGCGCCAAGAGGCTTGGGCACCGTAAAGGCTATCGCCAAACAACCAACCGGCGGCCAGCGTCGCGGTGAGCAACACAAAGCCGGCTGCGACAAAGCGGAAGGTCAGGCGTTCTAGTGTCAACAAGGGCAAGCCCACCTGGGCTTCAGCACCTAAACGCATGCTCTGCTCGGCGCGCCCCATTAGCCATGCATGAAACACGGCCGCTGCGAACAAACCGTATGAAGCCACACCCAAAGCCAAATGCAGCGGCAGCAGGGGCGAAGTTTGCGTCTGCAGTGCAGAGCCCGGGAATACGGCCGATAGCACCACCACCACAGCCCCCACCAGCGACAACGCCCAACGCGTACGCAGTTGCGGAAACCAATGTTGTTCCAGCACATAAAACGTCAGCATCAGCCATGCGGTGACCGACAGCGCAGGAGCAAAACCAAAGCGTAGTCCGCCCTCTTGCGGGGCAAACAAGGCCACCACCAGCCCCAACCCATGCAAGGTCCAAGGCACGCTCAACAAGCGGTGCCCCATCTTGGTGGCCGCACGCGGACCAATGAGGGCGGTCAATGTGTAAGCCGCAGCCGTCGGTAGGCTGAGCCACAAAGAGAGCGTCATGTCGCTGGCTAAAATCATGGCGACAGTTTAGCGTTTCGCTACCCACCCACCCACCAACCCTTTCAAGAGTTTTATATGGCCTCAGCCCTGACCGACAAACTCTCCCGTCTCGTTAAACAAATCAGTGGGCAGGCGCGCATCACCGAGAGCAACGTCGCCGACATGTTGCGCGAGGTGCGCATGGCCTTGCTGGAAGCCGACGTGGCCTTGCCTGTGGTGCGCGACTTCATTGCGCGTGTGAAGGAAAAAGCACTGGGTCAAGAAGTCATTGGCTCCTTGCAACCCGGCCAAGCCTTGGTCGCCATCGTCAACAAAGAGTTGGCTGCCACCATGGGCGAGGGCGTCAGCGACCTGAACCTGGCAGCACAGCCTCCCGCCGTGATCTTGATGGCCGGTTTGCAAGGCGCAGGTAAAACCACCACCACCGCCAAACTGGCGCGCTGGTTGATCAACCAACGCAAAAAGAAAGTGCTGACTGTCTCAGGCGACGTGTACCGCCCAGCGGCGATCGAGCAACTCAAGACGGTCACGGCACAAGCTGGGGCCGAATGGTTCCCCAGTTCGCCCGATCAAAAACCCGCCGACATCGCCCGAGCGGCGCTGGATTACGCGCGCAAACATTACTTTGATGTGTTGTTGGTCGACACGGCAGGCCGCCTCGCCATCGACGAAGCCTTGATGGCGGAAATCAAGCAACTGCACAGCGTGCTGAACCCGGTGGAGACTTTGTTTGTGGTCGATGCCATGCAAGGTCAAGACGCCATCAACACCGCCAAGGCGTTCAGCGATGCGCTGCCGTTGACGGGCATTGTGTTGACCAAACTCGACGGCGACTCGCGCGGGGGAGCCGCTTTGTCTGTGCGCCAAATCACCGGCGCGCCCATCAAGTTTGCCGGTACCAGCGAGAAGCTCGATGGCCTAGAGCTGTTCGATGCCCAACGCCATGCGGGCCGTGTGCTGGGCATGGGCGACATCCTGGCCTTGGTCGAGCAAGTCACCGCAGGTGTGGACATGGCGGCGGCGCAGAAGTTGGCCGAGAAGGTCAAGCGCGGTGACAGCTTTGATTTGAACGACTTCTTGGCGCAAATTCAGCAAATGCGTTCGATGGGGGGCTTGTCCAGTTTGATGGACAAGTTGCCCACGCAAATGGCGGCCAAAGCCGGTCAGGTGGACATGGACAAGGCCGAGAAAGACATTGGCCGCAAGCAGGGCATCATCCACAGCATGACCGCGTTGGAACGCCGCAAGCCCGACCTCATTAAAGCCACCCGCAAGCGCCGCATTGCCGCAGGTGCGGGCGTGCAAGTGCAAGATGTGAACCGCTTGCTCAAAGAGTTTGAGCAGATGCAATCCATGATGAAGAAGATGAGCGGCGGCGGCCTCATGAAGATGATGAAGCGCATGGGCGGCATGAAAGGCATGCCGGGCATGGGAGGCGGTGGCTTCCCCGGCATGCGCTGAGGCTCTTTAAGCCGCCTCTTTCACCCACACCTCGCCGCGCAGCGAGTGCGGGTTGGCTTCCGTGATCTTCACGTCAATCAACTGGTTCATCAGGCGCTCAGGGTTGGGGCCGCCTTTGAAGTTGACGATGCGGTTGCACTCGGTGCGTGCGCGAAGTTCGGTCGCGTCTTTCTTCGCATAACCATCGACCAACACCCGTTGCACCGTGCCCACGCGTTGCACGTTGATGTCGCGCATGTTGTCTTCGATGATTTTTTGCACCTCCTGCAAGCGGCGCAGCTTCACCGCGTGGGGTGTGTCGTCGTGCAAATTGGCCGCGGGTGTGCCGGGACGTGGGCTGAAGATAAAGCTGAACGAGTTGTCAAAGTACACCTCATGCATGAGCTTGATCAGTTTTTGGTGGTCCTCTTCGGTCTCCCCCGGAAAACCCACAATGAAGTCCGAGCTCATCGCCATGTCGGGGCGAATGGCGCGCAGTTTTTTCACCGTGCTCTTGTATTCCATCGCGGTGTAGCCGCGCTTCATGGCCATCAAAATGCGGTCGCTGCCGTGTTGCACAGGCAAGTGCAAGTGGCTCACCAGCTGCGGCACCTTGGCGTACACATCAATCAAACGCTGCGTGAACTCGTTGGGGTGGCTGGTGGTGTAGCGGATGCGTTCGATGCCGGGGATCTCGGCCACGTATTCGATGAGCAGGGCAAAGTCGGCGATCTCAGACGTGCCGCCCATCGCACCGCGGTAAGCGTTGACGTTTTGGCCTAACAGCGTGACTTCTTTCACGCCCTGCGCGGCCAAGCCCGCCACTTCCACCAGCACGTCGTCAAACGGGCGGCTCACCTCTTCGCCGCGGGTGTAGGGCACCACGCAGTAGCTGCAATATTTGCTACAGCCTTCCATGATGCTCACGTAGGCGCTGCCGCCTTCCACGCGGGCAGGCGGTAAGTGGTCGAACTTCTCAATTTCGGGGAAGCTGATGTCCACCTGTGGCTTGGCCAAGCTTTCGCGTTGGTTGAGCAGATCAGGCAAGCGGTGCAGTGTTTGCGGACCAAACACTACGTCGACGTAGGGCGCGCGCGCAATGATGGTGTCGCCTTCTTGGCTGGCCACACAACCGCCCACGGCAATCTTGACGCCTTTGGCTTTTAAATGCTGGATGCGGCCGAGGTCAGAGAAGACCTTTTCTTGGGCTTTCTCGCGCACCGAGCAGGTGTTGAAGACGATCAGGTCGGCTTCTTCAACATCGTTGGTTTTTTCGTAGCCTTGCGCCTCGCCCAAGACATCCACCATCTTGTCCGAGTCGTACTCGTTCATTTGGCAACCGAAGGTTTTAATAAAGACTTTGCGGCTCATGGCTGAGCCTTCCCGTGGGGATAAATGCAGCGGTTCATGGTGTTGATCCAGAGGCTGTTGAAGAAGACACGATTGTAGTGTCGGCATCTTTTGCGTCTATTTCTTGCTTTCCTCAGTTGCGGCAATAATTTGCCGTTGTTTCGAGGGATTAAAGCTTGTGTCGCATCAAGCCGATACCCACTGACTTGCCCAAAGAGTGACGTGCGTGGCGCGTTGCTGTTTGGCTTATCCAATGCACCCACTCAAGTGAATGGCCATGAAAAAATATTTACGACTGATCATTGAAATCGTCATGGGTCTGCTGCTCGCAGGCGCTTTGGCATTTGGCTACTGGAGCTACTCCGGTAAAAAACACGTCATGACTGAGCTGACCGAAGCCAGCGAAGGCGCGAGCGAGGCGCAAGAGGAGCTCGACAAGCTGACCAAGGAATTGGAAGAGGCCAAGGAAAAGCTCGAAGAGGCTGAGCCCGCGGCCAAACAATTGGATGCTGTCAAAGAGTCCTTTGCCAACGGCGTGGTCTTGCAAGACTACGAAGCCTTCATCAAGGCCCAAAAAGGCCCTGTGACCAGCGAACGCCAATTGGGCTTGGGCGCCTTGCGCTTGTTGACCAAAGGCGCCGATGACCCAGAAACAGTGAGTGCCTTCCAAAAAGCGTTAGAGATGGCCGAGTGGTCCTCACGCGTCAAGTCCATCTGTGCTGCGCAAAATGCGTTGGCGGCCGCAGGTCAAAAAGTCAAAGTCTTGGCGGATTGCGCGGCAGAAAAACCAGAAACCAAAGGCCATAAAAAGGGCCACGCTGTGCATTGGGATTACGCCGGTGACATGGGTCCAGAAAACTGGGGTGATGAGTTCCCTACCTGCGGCAAAGGCCAGAAACAATCGCCGTTGAACATCACCGGTCCTTTCGAAAAATCCAAAGACGTGTTGGTGGTCAACTACAAAGAAGGCCCGCTGAAAATGTTGAACAACGGCCACACCATTCAAGTGAATGTGGAGCCAGGCAGTACCCTCAAGATCAACAAAGACGTCTACAACTTGTTGCAATTCCACTTCCACCGCCCCAGCGAAGAGCAAATTGACGGCAAGCCCATGGCCATGGTGGCGCACTTTGTGCACAAAAATGCCGAGGGCAAGCTGGCCGTGTTGGGCGTGTTGCTCAACGATGGCAAAGACAATGCCGCGATCCAAACCTTGTGGAACAACGCGCCCAAATCCGAAGGCCCCGAAGTGGTCGTGGATAAAGTCAAGTTTGACCCCAGCAGCTTGGTGCCTGCCGCGTTGACACACTACAGCTACGAGGGGTCATTGACCACACCGCCTTGTACGGAAGGCGTGAACTTCTACATCTTGAAGACGCCTGTCGACATCGGTAAGAAGCAAGTGGTGGACTTCCCCTTCAAGCGCAACGCACGCCCTGTGCAACCCTTGAATGGCCGCAAAATCAATGCAAATTGATTGACGCCTCATTCAAGGCTCAAATCTAAAAAGCCTGCTCTGTTA
>CANGML010000141.1 GCA_947454585.1 Comamonadaceae bacterium | reverse complement strand
CTGCTTTCTTGCTCGCCCAAATGCCCGTCGGACGCCATCATGTAGAGCAAGGCGCAAGCCAAGGTCAAATAAGGTGTGAGCAAAATCTCCTCGTCATGACCTATCTCAGTGAAATCAATCTCACTGCTGAGGCTGTCTAAAAGACTGACGGTTTGAGGTTGGGCGGCCATGTCCACACGTTAGACAAGCTACCGGCGACGTGCATGACATCTTCGTCATAGACAGCCTCGAATGACGGAACTGTCATTCAAGCGCACCTCAAGTTCGCAAAGGCGCTTTCAAACTCAAGACGATCGTCTGACGTTCGGACACAGTTAACGTCAAAGTGCCCTGATGCAGTTGCGTGATTTCCGAGCAAATGCTCAAACCTAGACCCAAACCGTCCACCTGCCGGGTATGGGAGTCATCACCCCTGTAAAACCGGTCAAATGCACGTGACCCCAAATCACTGGGGGCATCTGTGCTGGGGTTCTCCATGGTCAGATACAAAAAGCCATCAGCCGCTTTCAATGAGACGTGAATCCAACCACCCGGCAGGTTGTAATTCACCGCGTTGGAATATAAATTTTGAATCAATTGACTCACCAAAGTTTGGTCACAACGCCAAGTGATCCCAGGTTGAATGTCACAGGTAATTTTCAGGCTCGATTGAAACGACTTGGCATCATTCATCAACTTCAGCACCAACTCGCTGAAATCAACATCCGCTAACTTCTGCAACAAACTTTTTGCATCGGCACGCGAAAGCAAAAGCAATTTTTCTGTGATGTCGATTAAACGCTCGACTTCATCGCTCATGGTGCGCGCTCGGATTTGCATGTCCGAACCAACAGACGTTTCGTGAATTAATAATTCTGTTTGCCCGCGCAAAATCGTCAGTGGCGTACGAAGCTCGTGGGAGGCATCCGATGCAAATCGTCTCGCCTTGATAAAACCGTCGTTCAACCGGACCCGCAGCCCTTCAAAAACATCAACCAACTTTTCAAACTCACGATACGGTGCTCGGTAAGGTGACGATTGGTCTAAGTTGGTGGCATTGAGGCGCAACATATTTTCTTCAATTGAAGCAATGGGCCTCATGATCACACGCATCATGTAGAGCGTCATCAAACCCAACATCAACACGATGATGGGAAAAACGCGAATCAAATTTCGATCCCGCAGCACCCACATCTGGTCAACAATTTTGTTGGCGTCGCTTTCTCGAATCCAAATTTCAGGCCCATCCAGCCGTCCTAAATATCTAGCGGCAAACCAAACCTCTGATGAGACAGATTCAACTTTCAGCAGATCGATTTGGTTCTCAGCAAGTTGCTGACTCACCACCCGAAACGCACCCGCATCGGTGACCGGACACTGATCTGGGGATAAATAACTTCTGGCTGGATGACCTTTTTGACACAACACATAAAAGTCAGACACATTGCTGACCAAGTCGCCCGTAAAGCCGTCTTTGAAACACGTTAAAAACTGCGTTCGGTCATCAAAATTTTGAACACATGAACTTAAGGCTAAGGCCATGTCAGTGTGGATGCGTTCACTGAGTTGTTTAACCAAAAAGTGCTGCGCGATCAATCGGTTAGAACCAATCACGGCGGCAGTGACTAAAAAAAGGCGGATAAAAAGCTGAAACTTAAATGATCTTTTCATGCCTCAGACCTCGAGCTTTAAGCGATACCCCACACCACGCACAGACTCAATGGGAGACGGCATTGCATGACTGCCTCGCTCCAGCTTTCGCTTGATGCGTCGCACACACACATCCACCACGTTCGTTTCGGGGTCGAAATTTATTTCCCAGACATGTTTGAGAATTTGCTGCCTGGAATAAATGTGTCCGGGTGACCGCATCAAAAAAGCCAACAGATTGAATTCGCGCTGACTCAATACCGATGTCACTTCAAACCACGTCACCTTGTGACTCACCACATCTAAAGACAGTTGCCCCACCTTGATTTCTTCAACTTGCGCTGGCGTCTTGCGATGCATGACCGCTTTGATGCGTGCAGCCAACTCTTCGACGAAAAAAGGCTTGGGCAAATAATCATCCGCACCCACATCAAAACCGATCAAGCGGTCTTGCAAATCGACCTTCGCGCTCAAAATAATCACAGGCGTTTGAATGCCTTGCTCCCTGGCCTGACGCAAGACGTCATAGCCATTCAACTTTGGCAGCATCAAGTCGAGCACGACCAAATCATGGTCTGCTTGCAAGATGGCTTGCAAGCCTTGCGCGCCATCGCTCACATGCGTGACGACAAAGCCTGCATCGGCTAGCCCCTTCAAGACAAAGTCGGCAATCTTTGTCTCATCTTCAATTAATAAAATTTTCAAACCCATCAGCCTTTATGTCCTTGTGTCGTACTTATTTTGTATGCACACGTTGAAACTCTCCATCGCCTAGAAATGACATCTTCGTCATTAAGCCTCGTCAAGCAGGGCTTGCTCTCATCTATCGGTTTCTACTGACGAATGAAGAGGGGTCATCGCTCAAGAACTTTCGCCATGTCTACCGCCCCATTACCGCCCATCGCTCCCGCCCATCTGGATGCAACAGTGGCCCGTTCTTGGCCGCAGCAAATACACAGCCCAACAGAGGTGCCCCCCGACCTCCTGTCCAACACAGACAATACGACACTTTCCTATTCAATTGACCGAGTTCAACAATCGCTGCGCATCGTGATCACCGACAAAAACAGTGGCGAGGTGCTGAGAAATATTGAATTCAAATCCTTTCCGGCACATTTGCATCGGACAGAAAAACTCAGCGGCCTGTTGCTAGATCGGCACGCGTAAGGGCGAAACACAGAGGCAAGTCATGCGAGACAATCGCAGGATGAGCATCAGCCACTACATCAAAGACATCGGTCGCGGACGCGAAGGCGCGCGTGCCCTTGAGCGCGCACAAGCCGCAGACTTAATGGGTCAAATCCTTGACGGCCAAGTGAGTGATTTAGAACTCGGTGCCTTTTGTATCGCCATGCGCATCAAGGGTGAAACTGACCAAGAGATGGCGGGCTTCTTAGATGCCACACATGCACGCCTGCAACGCCTAGAAACCTCTGGCCCGGTCGTGGTGCTGCCCAGCTACAACGGCGCCCGCAAACTACCGGTCCTGACGCCTTTGTTGGCCCATTTGCTGACGCGTGAGGGCTTGACGGTGGTGCTGCATGGCACGGCCACAGAAACCAAACGCACCACGAGTCAAGAGGTTCTCAGCGCCATGGGCGTTGGCCCACTTGACCCTCATAGAAAGGTGAACGCTGGCGGTCTTGTTTTTGCCCCTACCGAGATGTTATGCCCTGGCCTGAAACGCTTGCTCGAGGTGCGCCGTGTGGTCGGCTTGCGCAACTCTGCGCACAGCTTGGTCAAGCTGATGAACCCCACCACGACAAAAGATGCCTTGCTGGTGAGTAGTTACACCCACCCTGAATACGCCGTCTCCATGGCCGCTACCTTTGAACTCACTGGCGCACGCGCCCTGCTGCTGCGTGGCACCGAAGGCGAGGTGGTTGCCGATGTCCGCCGCACACCGCAAATGGACGCCTTTATTCGCGGCACACGCACGCCCTTGGTTGAAGCACAAGGGGGCTCGCTCACCAAACTGCCCGAGCTCCCAACTGAAATTGATGCCATCACCACCGCCGGCTACACGCAGGCCGTGCTCAGCGGAGAACTGCCAGTGCCTGCACCCTTGGCCGCGCAAGTCCAAGCCGTCCTGAAAGCCTTAAGCCTTTGACCATGACTCACACCTCGCAACCCCATGTCACCTTGGTCGGCGCAGGCCCCGGCGACCCCGAGCTGTTGACACTCAAGGCCGTCAAAGCCATTGCCTCAGCCTCCGTGCTATTGGTCGACGACTTGGTCAGCGACGCGATCACGGCCCATGCGTCTGCTGGCGCACGCATCATCCATGTGGGCAAGCGTGGCGGCTGCCAATCCACCCCACAAGCCTTCATTGAAAAACTCATGGTGCAAGAAGCGCTGTCAGGCGAGACCGTGGTGCGCCTCAAAGGCGGCGACCCTTTCATCTTTGGTCGCGGCGGCGAAGAGGTTGAGCACTTGCAGGCACAAGGCATTGCCGTGACGGTGATCAACGGCATCACCTCCGGCTTGGCGGGGGTGACCTCGCTAGGCATCCCCCTGACACACCGCGAACATGCGCACGGCGTCGTGTTCATCACGGGTCATGCCAAACAAGGCACGGCCGAGCATGTGGACTGGGTCGCCTTGGGCCACACCGCGCAACAAGCCAAGCTGACCTTGGTGATTTACATGGGCGTGCGGGGCGCCGCACACCTGCAAGAGGCCCTGCTGCAAAGCATGCGCGCCAATACGCCTGTCGCCGTGATTCACCAAGTGAGTTTGCCGACCCAGCGCCATGGGGTGTGCGAGTTGCAGCACCTGCACGAGACCTTGCTTCGCGAGACATTGGCCAGCCCGTCGGTGATTGTCATTGGCGATGTCTTCAAAGGCATGCTGGCGATGCAAGGCAACGCTGAATTTAAAGCCAGTGCATGACATCGTTTGACGTCGTGGTTGTGGGCGCCGGTGCTGCCGGTCTCTTTTGTGCAGGCGTGGCCGCACAACAAGGCTTGCAGGTCTTGGTGCTGGACCACAGCGAGAAAGTGGCCGAAAAAATTCGCATCTCCGGCGGTGGCCGCAGCAACTTCACCAACCGCGAGCTCGATGTGCGCGCCCCGCACAAGCACTTTTTGGGCAACAACCCTCAGTTTTGCCGCAGCGCCCTATCGCGCTTCACGCCACACGACTTTGTGGCACTCATGCACAAACACCACATTGCATTTCACGAAAAGCACAAAGGCCAGCTGTTTTGCGACCGCTCTGCCGAAGATCTGATTCAAATGCTCTTGGCCGAATGCAACGGCTCAGCCAGCGGCGGTCACGTGACACGCTGGCAACCTTGCAGCCTCCAAACCATTCGCTACACAGGCGCCGCCCCCGAAGTCAAGCGCTACGAACTCGACACCAGCCAAGGCACTGTGCAGGCAGCCGCTGTCGTGGTCGCCACCGGGGGTTTGTCGATCCCCAAAATTGGCGCCACAGACATCGGCTACCGACTGGCCAAACAGTTTGGCTTGCGTGTGGTCGAACCTCGACCAGGCCTGGTGCCGCTCACCTTTGACGCGCAAGCCTGGGCGCCCTAT
>CANGML010000140.1 GCA_947454585.1 Comamonadaceae bacterium | reverse complement strand
TGCAGCGGCGCGGCAAAACCACCACACACCACATCACCCAACACATCAAAAATCACCACGTCGGTGTCTTCCAGCAGGTGATGTTCTTTGAGCAACTTCACGGTCTGCCCCACCACATAACCGCCGCAGCCTGTGCCTGCAGGCGGTCCGCCTGCTTCCACACACATCACGCCGTTGTAGCCTTCAAAGACAAAGTCTTCGACGCGCAATTCTTCGGCATGAAAGTCGACGGTTTCCAAGACGTCAATCACCGTGGGCAACATCTTCTTGGTGAGTGTGAAGGTGCTGTCGTGCTTGGGGTCGCAGCCAATTTGCAACACACGTTTGCCCATTTTCGAAAACGCGGCAGACAAGTTAGACGAGGTCGTGCTCTTGCCAATACCGCCCTTGCCGTAAATCGCAAAGACTTTGGCATTGCCAATCTTCACATCGGGGTCGAGCTGAACTTGCAAACTCCCCTCCCCGTCTAATTTGGAATGGCGTTTGACCGTTGGAAACGGCAGGGTGGCGACTGTCATACGGGGGCTCCTTCATACACGCCTTCTAGGCGATCTTCTAGTTCTTCACTGGCTTGGCGAAGGGCTTGCAGGGTCTCGGCATCGGGTTGCCAATAGTTGCGTTCAGACGCTTCGATCAAACGGTTGGCCACTCGCGCGGAGGCCGTCGGATTCAGTTTGGCCAAGCGTTCACGCATAGTGGGGTCCAGCATGAAGGTCTCAGACAATTGTTTGTAGATCCAAGGCTGCACCTGCCCTGTGGTGGCTGACCAACCCATGGTGTTGGTCACATGGGCTTCAATTTGTCGCACGCCCTCATAGCCATGCTCCAGCATGCCCTCGTACCACTTGGGGTTGAGCATGCGCGTGCGTGTTTCGATAGAGACTTGCTCGTTCAATGAGCGCACAGCCGCGTTGCCTTTGGTTTGGTCGCCGATATACACGGGGGGCGTTTTGCCACCTTTGGCCATCTTGACGGCTTGGGTGATCCCACCCAAGGTGTCAAAGTAGTTGTCCACCGTGGTCACCCCCAACTCCACCGAGTCCAGGTTTTGGTAAGTCAACTGCACATCGGCCAAGGCGGTTTGCATGAGGGCCGTTTGTTGTACCGCACGCCCTGTGCGGCCGTAGGCAAACCCTTTGCGGCGCTTGTAGGTCTCAGCCAGCTCACCCTCATCGCTCCAGCGGCTGCTCTCGACCAAGTTGTTCACATTGGCACCGTAGGCGCCCTCAGCGTTGCCATACACCCGCAACGCGGCAGTTTCCAAGGTGCAGCCATGCTCCAGTTGATAAGCCAAGGCATGCTTGCGAACCCAGTTCATCTCGGGGGGCTCGTCAGCAGCTGCCGCTAAGAAGGCCGCCTCTGCCAACAGCTTGATTTGCAAGGGCATGAGGTCACGGAAGATGCCCGACAAGGTCATGATCACGTCGATGCGGGGACGTCCCAATTCTTCTAAGGGGATGAGGCTGGCACCGGCAATTCGTCCATAAGTGTCAAAGCGAGGCATCGCGCCCATCAAGGCCAGTGCCTGCGCGATGGGGGCCCCTTCGTTCTTCAGGTTATCGCTGCCCCACAGCACCATGGCAATCGATTCGGGCAAGGGGTTGCCATCCGCACAATGACGGTCAATCAACAGCTGGGCTTGGACTTTGCCATCCCGAACTGCCAAAGCACTGGGAATTCTGAAGGGGTCAAAGCCATGCATATTCCGGCCTGTGGGCAATACCGCCGGTGTGCGCAGAATGTCCCCCCCGGGGGCGGGGCGGATGTAGCGCGCATCGAGCGCTTGCAGCAGAGCCGACACTTCTGTGTCTACCGCCAAGTGCGCTTGAGGCGCCACCAGTTCACGTAAGACCGCTAAGCTGGCGTGGTTGCGCGGCAAGCCTGCGGCAGTCAAGGCACGCTCGGGCGAATGCCCGTCCACCAAGGCCTCAACAGCCACACGCTCAAGCGACATGCCGTGGTTGGCTTCGGCCATGGCCAACAACATGTCAACTTGTTGGGCAGGACTAGGGGCTCGACCCGCCACATGCAAACCATGCGGAATGAGTGCGTATTCAAGCGCAAGCAGTTCCTCACCCAAGCGCATCACTTCCCGCTCCAATGTGTCGCCCATGACGGTCGCGTCCCAAGCGGGCTCGGCAGAGACCAAATCAAGTTCCACCGCTTGCGCTTGAATGACTGGCGCCAAAGCAAGGCGTTCACTGTTATCGCGCGCCAACGTACGCCAACGCTCCAAGGAGGACTTGAGCTCATTCAGGCCTTTGTACAAACCCGCTTGCGTGATCGGTGGTGTGAGGTAGCTGATCAAGGTCGCACCCGAGCGACGCTTGGCAATCGCACCCTCTGACGGGTTGTTTGAGGCATAAAAATACACATTCGGCAGATCGTCAATCAAACGATCGGGCCAGCACGTGCCCCCCATGCCTGATTGTTTGCCTGGCATGAACTCGAGCGCGCCATGCGTGCCGAAATGCAGGACAGCATGGGCTTTGAAATCCTCGCGCAGGTAACGATAGAACGCGGAGAAGGCATGCGTCGGCGCCAGGCCTTTTTCAAACAGCAAGCGCATCGGGTCACCCTCGTAACCAAAGGAAGGCTGCACGCTGACCAACACATTGCCAAACTGCTGACCCAACACAAAGATTGAACTGCCGTTACTCAACTGACGACCAGGCGCGGGTCCCCATTGCGCTTCAATCTCTTGGAGCCAAGGCTCGCGTCGCACATGGTCATCCGCTGAAATCAGGCTGTGCACATTCGCGTCAGCGCCATATTGCGCCGCATTGCCATGCAGCAACGCATCGCGCAATTCATCCACACTGGCCGGCATGTCCACTTGGTAGCCTTGCGCCTTCATGGCGGTGAGGGTGTGCCACAGTGATTCAAAAACCGACAGAAAAGCAGCTGTGCCAATGTTGCCTGCGTTGGGGGGGAAGTTGAACAGCACGATCGCCACGTGACGGTCTTTGCGTTCGCTGCGCTTCAATGCCACCAACTTGCTGACACGCGCGGCCAACATGATGGCGCGCTCGGGGCATGAGTGCATGTCTTGCGCGTTGTGGCTTTCACCAAAAGTACAGGCATGGTGACAACCTGTACAGGTCACCCCCGCCGCGCCAGGACGTCCCCCAAAAACCATGGGGCCGGTCGAGCCATCGAGTTCTGGAATGGCCACCATGATGGTGCTTTCAACCGGCAGCAACCCGCGATCTGAGCCGCCCCATTGGTCCAGCGTCTGAAACTCAACGGGGTGGGCAGCGACATAGGGCACATCGAGTTTGGCCAATACCTCTTCTGCCGCCTTGGCATCGTTGTAAGCGGGGCCGCCGACCAGTGAAAAACCACTGAGCGACACCACCGCATCCACACAGACTTGGCCATTCTTGAAGAAAAATTGATCGATGGCGGGGCGCGAATCTAAGCCCGCGGCAAAGGCTGGAATCACCCGCAACCCTTTGGCTTCGAGGGCCGCAATCACGCCGTCATAGTGACCTGCATTGCCGGACAACAAATAGGAACGCAACAACAAAACACCGACGGTGCCTTGAAGGGGAACGCCTTTGGGTGAAGGCAAGGCATGGGCATCTTCACTGAACTTACCCGTCATGCGGGGGTGATACACCCCGACTTCAGGGTAATCAACAGGCGCTTCCACCTTGACCTGGCCGCGCAATGATTTACGAGGGCCATCGGCGCCTCGGTCGATCAGGTGACGCACCATGTTCAAGACATTGGCGTCAGAGCCTCCCAACCAATATTGCAGCGTGATGAAGTACGAGCGCACGTCTTGTGCGGTGCCAGGAATGAAACGCAACAACTGGGGCAAGCGCCGCAACATCTTCATCTGTGCAGCACCGCCTGTGGCGGGCTTGTCTTTGCCACCACCGCGCAATTTCTTCAACAAGGCCATAGGACCGCTGGCAGGTTTGCTCATGTCAAACTGACCGAAGCGCGTCAGTTGCGTGACTTCGGTGGCACTGGCCATGCAAATCATGGCGTCGCATGTCATACGACGCGCACGCAGGTCGTCCAAGATAGGGAGGAAATGATCTTCTAGAAACAGCATGCCGCACAACACAATATCGGCGGCGGCAATATCGGCCTTGCACTTGGCAATCAGCCCGTCATTCCCTGTGAATTCTGAAGCGGCATGCAAGCTCCAAGTCAAACCTGGAAAGTCACGTTTCAATTGGTCATTGGCACGGTTGAATGAACTCGCAAAGTGCGTGTCCATGGTCACCACCACCAATCGAATGGGGGTCGTGTCGCGCGGTGTTGATTTACGACTGAGAGAAGTAAGCTTTAGATTCATACAGTGTCTCCGTCGTAATGACTGCGATGCCGCGCTCCATAGCAAATCGTTCGGTATTTCGTCGGGCTTTGCCGCGTACGAAAAATGGGATTTTTTTGAGTTCTTTTTCTGCCCCAGCGTCCCATGCTGAGACGGTGATGCTTTCTGCAGCTTGGGTCGCGGCGAGCGGCTCAGCCTGCGTCGTTTGCACATGAACACCCCCACCCAAATGCGATGGCGCAGCATCTTCATGAAACTCAGAATCGCCTCTGAACATGCCGATCAAATGCTCTTCCAGTCCCATCATGAGCGGGTGCACCCAGCTGTCAAACAACACGTTGGCGCCTTCAAATCCCATTTGTGGTGAATACCGCGCAGGGAAATCTTGCACATGGACGGGGGCTGAGATGACGGCACAGGGCACACCCAAACGCTTGGCGATGTGACGTTCCATTTGTGTGCCGAGCACCAACTCGGGGTTTAACTCCGAAATGCGGGCTTCGATTTCCAAGTAGTCATCACTGATCAAAGCCTCCACACCATACAGACTGGCAGCTTCGCGCACCTCGCGTGCAAACTCGCGGCTGTAGGTGCCAATACCCACCACCGTGAAACCCATTTCTTGCGCGGCCACGCGCGCTGCAGCCACCGCGTGCGTGGCATCACCAAAGACAAACACGCGTTTGCCGGTCAAGTAAGTGGAGTCGACAGAGCGCGTGTACCACGCCGCACGCGAGACGGCTTTTTCAAGTGCAGCCTCAGGATCTAGCCCAGCCAACAGCGCCACCTCTCGCACAAAATCACGTGTGGCGGTGTTCCCCATGGGGATGGTTTTGGTGAAGGGTTGCTTAAATGTGCGCTGCAACCACTGCGCGCTCAAGT
>CANGML010000139.1 GCA_947454585.1 Comamonadaceae bacterium | reverse complement strand
CGCTTCTTGCACCGTGAACGCAGGGATACCGCGTGGCACTGGCACACCAAATTGACGCAAGATTTCCTTGCCTTGGTACTCGTGAATCTTCATGAGATCTCTCTTAGTAATCGGTGGATTTGTAACGCGCTGTTAGGTCAATTTCACTGGGAAACCGCACTGGACAAAGCCTTGAGACTGTATCATGCTGCATCGCGTCAATCTTTTAACTGGCTTACAAGCGCCGTGTTGACGCCCCACTTTTTTGTACTTTTTGGCGACATCCATGTCTAAAGTCTTTATTGATGGCGAAGCCGGCACCACGGGCCTGCAAATTCGCGAACGCTTAGGGCAAATGCCAGCCATCCAAGTGGTCAGCATCGACCCCGCCAAACGCAAAGACCCAGAGGCCAAACGCGAACTCATGGCTGGCGTGGACATGGTCATCCTGTGTCTGCACGACGACCACGCCCGTGAATCGGTGGCCATGATCGACAGCCTGGCGGGCAAACAACCCAAAATCATTGATGCCTCCACGGCTCACCGGGTGGCACCGGGCTGGGTCTATGGCTTCCCCGAGCTGGCCGCGGGCCAACGCGACGCCGTCATCAAGGCCCAACGCGTGGCGAACCCTGGCTGCTACGCCACCGGTGCCATTGCTTTGCTGCGCCCCCTGATTGATGCGGGGTTGGTCCCTGCCGACTTCCCTGTGGCGCTGCCTTCGGTCAGCGGGTACTCGGGAGGCGGTCGCGCCATGATTGAAGACTACGAAGCCGGCAACGCCCCGCTCTTCGAAGCCTATGCCCTAGGACTTGAACACAAACACATCCCCGAAATCATGGCCTACACCGGGCTGACCCGCCGTCCGCTGTTTGTGCCCTCGGTGGGCAACTTCCGCCAAGGCATGCTGGTGCAACTGCCAATTCACTTGGACTTGCTCCCAGCCAAGCCCAAGGCCGCTGACTTGCATGAGGCCTTGGTCCAACACTATGGCCAAAGTGCTGATGGCTGGGTGAGCGTGCAGCCCGCCACCGACAACGGCAAGCTCGACGCCACGGCATTGAATGACACCAACAAATTAGAAATTCGCGTCTTTGCGAATGAAGCGCACCGTCACGCGGTGCTGATTGCGCGCTTAGATAACTTGGGCAAGGGCGCCAGCGGTGCTGCGGTGCAAAACTTGCAGCTGATGTTGGGCGTTTGAGTGGCAACTAGACGACGCTCAAGCTCTCGCTCCATGTCCCGCGATAGCTAAATACTGGCTGTAGGGGCTTAAAGCGTGGTGTTATTAACGAACGAGCTGGACGCACCTTTTATTTTGTAAATGCCAAATTTGACAATTGAGCGCAATGATATTGCGAGTAAAAATTGGGGCGCTTTCTCATTACCCTTAAGCTCAATGCGGCCGCCGCTTGGCAAAAACCATGATCCGACAAAAGAGTCTTCATGTCTTCATAATTTTCGCAGCGAAATCGGATTTGATTTTGGCCTGCATCTCGATATGAACTTTCTTCCCACTCAGCGAACGGAAATTTTTTTAATAACTCATCGGGGTCTGGCCAGTGTTCCTCTAATACTTTTGCATCAACAGTAACAAATGACCATGGGGTCTTACTCTTTTTCCAGAAGCCAACAACGAGCAGCTCCATCGATGCAGCACTGACGCAAAACAGTCTTGGGGCAGTATTCTTATTTGTGCTCGGCATACAACTCACCGACCAAAACGAATACTCCGATGTTCTTGGGGTTGGAATGCACTCTAGGATGTATCTCTTCAAAATTCCCAACGCACTTTGAGCAAACTGGTGCTTTGTGAATTGCTCAAAATTTTTTGAAAATCGGAGTTGCTGTGAATCAGGCAGTTGAATGATTGGTGAAGTATTTTCGCTGTCATCAAACCGTGATGCTGAAGCGAACCAAGCATTTTGCTCGGACTCTGGAACAATTAAATCAAAATCTGTTTCCCCTGTGATGCTGCTTACATGAACGGCATTTTTCAGTTTGACGCCGAGTGATTCGGCTTTGAAAATTAGTGATTTCTCGACATCGTTCAATTCATTCTTGGGAACCGAGATGAACGAGAAGCCAGAAATATCATCGTAGTTCTTTCTATGTTGAGAAAATCGTCTGACAACATCTACTGCTTGCCCGATATAAAAAAGATCCGAAGGAAAAGCCAGTAGATAAATTCCACACCGGTTTTTTGTTGCCCCGAATATATGTGAAATTGAGAGAAGGGTTGAAACAGGGGTCCGTGAAGGAAAGCCAACAGCAGCTTCTACGCACTCTTTTTCTGAGCTACTCACCATTTAAATATCCAACTTGATATAGACCACAGGTTTACTGAATACGCTCAATACGTTGCTACCCAACTTCATCCGCCCCAGCCACAACTTTGCGCACAACTTCTGGCGCAAATCCCCGACTGACTAAAAACCGCACTTGCTTGACACGTGCGGCTTGATCAACTGGCGGCTCACCAAACTTCTTTCGCCACACCTCGCGGGCTCGTTCGAGCTCGGTGCTACGCATCGTTTGCACGGCGTCGGCGATCGCCTCTGCAGGCAGTCCCTTCGCTTGCAGCTCTTGACGCACCCGGGATGCACCGAGCTTCTTGGAACGACGGTTGACGACCGACTCCACCACGCGCTGCTCGTTGATGAAGTCTTTGGCCTGCAAAAAATCTAAGGCCTCGGCCAGCTCGCCCGGTGTTTCTTCAAACGGCTTGAGCTTGCGCTCTAGCTCAAAGCGCGAGTGCTCGCGTTGCGAGAGCAAACGCAAGGCTCGGCCTTTGAGCGAGAGTTGAAACCCGTTGGCCCTTTTCGCCTTGGGTTTCTCGTCTTCGTTTGAATCCACATCGTGGGTCACAAGGCAGGCTTTCTAGGCAGCGACGCGTGATTTATCAGGCCACCACGCCATCGGCATCCACATCCGCAGCGCCTTTGGCTTCTTTTGCTGCCTTGGACGCCTTAGGTGCTTTTTCTTCTTTGGCGGCAGGCACTTCCACGCCACCGGCCAACAAAGGAATGCCCAAAGATTCACGTACTTTGTTTTCGATCTCGAAAGCCAAGGCTTCGTTTTCGCGCAAAAACTCACGCGCGTTGTCGCGGCCTTGGCCAATTTTTTCGCCTTGGTAGGCATACCAAGCGCCCGACTTCTCGATGACCTTGGCGTTCACACCCATGTCGATGATCTCGCCTTGGCGGCTAATGCCTTCGCCAAACAAGATGTCGAACTCGGCTGTCTTGAAAGGCGGCGCCACTTTGTTTTTCACCACCTTGACTTTGGTTTCGTTACCCACCGCTTCGTCACCACGCTTGATGGTGCCCGTGCGGCGAATGTCCAAACGCACCGAGGCGTAGAACTTGAGCGCGTTACCGCCCGTGGTGGTTTCGGGTGAACCAAACATCACACCAATCTTCATGCGGATTTGGTTGATGAAGATGACCGTGCAGTTGGTCTTCTTGATCGAGGCCGTCAATTTACGCAGGGCTTGGCTCATCAAACGGGCTTGCAAGCCGGGCAGTGAGTCCCCCATGTCGCCCTCGAGTTCAGCCTTGGGTGTGAGCGCGGCGACCGAGTCGACCACCACCAAATCCACCGCGCCCGAGCGCACCAAGCTGTCCACCACTTCGAGCGCTTGTTCACCGGTGTCGGGCTGGCTGATGAGCAAGTCTTGCAAGTTCACGCCGAGCTTTTGGGCGTATTGCGAATCCAAGGCGTGCTCGGCGTCCACGAAGGCGCAGGTGCCGCCTTGCTTTTGCATCTCAGCAATGACTTGCAAGGTGAGGGTGGTTTTGCCCGATGACTCTGGGCCGTAGATCTCAATCACGCGACCTCGGGGTAAACCGCCAACGCCCAAGGCGATGTCCAAACCCAAAGAGCCGGTGGACACGACTTGGATGTCGTCAATCACTTCGCCTTCGCCCAAGCGCATGATGGTGCCCTTACCGAATTGTTTTTCAATTTGTGCCAAGGCGGCTTGCAGGGCTTTGGCTTTTTCGCTGTCGGCGACGATGGGTTTGTTGTTCATGAAAAAATCTCCGTTGAATCAAGGACTTACCGGGAATATCCAGCCACTGCTTTTATCAACAGCTGGATGCTTGACCAGTACTTTACCGCAAAGTCAAAACTTGTAAACACTTTTTTTGGTCAGTTTGCCTTACTATATGTGCATGGCTTCTGCACCCACCTTTTCCACCCAGCAAGATTGGCGGCAAATCCACCTGGGCCGCTTGCTGGGCCACGCCATGCGGCGCTTCGATGCACGCGTGTTGCACCTGATGGCGCACAACGAAGAGGTGCCCTTGGCGCTGTCTAACCTGGCGGCCCGCGCACAGGTCAGTGCCGCGCACATCCACATCACGCGCCACCTCAGCCTGCAAGGTTCGCGCTTGAGCGACTTGGCCGACAGCGCAGGCATGACCAAGCAGGCCATGGGCGACTTGGTGACGCAATGCGAAGCCTGGGGCTTGATCACCCGTGAGTCTGACCCACAAGACGCCCGCGCCAAGCGCATTGTGTTCACCGACACCGGCCTGGCTTGGCTGAGCGCCTTTGAACAAGCGGTCGCGCAAGCCGAGGCTGAATTCAAACAAGAAGTGGGCGGTGACGTGGCCACGGTGGTGAGTTTGGGTTTGGAGGCCTATGCAGGGGCCTACGCGGACCTAGAATCTCAGGCTCGCGCTCACAAAAATACAACTTAGCTGGAGACAACACATGCGAATCTTGATTGCAGAAGACGACTTGGTCTTGGCCGATGGCCTGTTGCGCACCTTGCGGGCATCTGGCGCTGCCGCCGACCATGTGGCCAGCGGCACAGAAGCTGACGCCGCGTTGATGACCACGGATGAATTCGATTTGCTGATCTTGGATTTAGGTCTACCCAAAATGCACGGCCTAGAAGTGCTCAAGCGCTTGCGCGCGCGCGGCTCCTCCATACCCGTGCTGATCCTCACAGCGGCAGATGGCGTGGAAGAGCGCGTCAAAGGCCTGGACTACGGCGCTGACGACTACATGGCCAAGCCCTTCAGCCTGCAAGAGCTCGAGGCGCGTGTGCGTGCGCTCACGCGTCGCGGCATGGGCGGCACCTCGTCCTCCATCAAACACGGCCCCTTGGTGTACGACCAAACGGGACGTGTCGCCACCATCGACGGCAAGATGGTCGAGTTGTCGGCGCGTGAACTCGGTTTGCTCGAGGTGCTG
>CANGML010000138.1 GCA_947454585.1 Comamonadaceae bacterium | reverse complement strand
TTATAAAGTTGGTCGATGTGAATATGTGACATAAGGTGTCCTCAAGGAATCAATGGTTTTGCAGCAGGCGCCACTTGAGAACATGACGCTCAATCCAAATGATGAGACGATCACTCAAGAAACCCATCAGGCCGATAGACGCCATGTCGGCAAACACGATGTCCATGCGGCCCACGTAGTAGGCATCCCACAGCACATAGCCCAAGCCCGACTTCACGGCCACCATTTCAGCCGCCACCACAGCCGTCCATGCAATGCCCAAGCCGATGCGCATGCCCGTGAAAATGTTGGGCAAAGCGGCAGGCAGCACCACACGCTTAAGCAAGACCCAAGGTGAAGCACCCATCATCAGCGCCGCGCGCACCAAGTTTTTATCGACATCGCGCGCACCTTGCGTGGCGTTCACCACAATGGCGAAAAAGCCACCCAGAAAAATCAGCGAGATCGAGCCCATGTTGGTGATGCCGAAGGCCGCAATCGAAAACGGCAACCACGCCGTGATGGGGATGGGGCGGAACATCTGAATCATCGGATCGATCAGCACCGACAGGCGACGGCTCCAGCCGATCAACAGCCCCAAGGGAATCGCGATCACCATCGACAGAGCGAATCCAGCCACGACACGCGTGCCAGAGTATTCGACGTTGGCCCACCAGGTGCCCAGATAGGGGTTCAGCCCCATGCCGGTGGATTGTCCAAACATCCAATCGTTCCAAGCGATGACCACGCGCCAAGGCGTTGGCAACATGGCTTGCATGCCAGGCTGACTGCCCACAACTTGCCAAACGACCAACAAGGCCAACGGCACCAACACACTCAACAAGCTACGATTTTTCACAACAGCTCCTTTAGTCGAGGACGACAGTTTCAAATTTGCCAGGCAGAATAATTTCTACCATTTCGCAATCGGGTGAGTAGTCCAGCACGGTGTGGCGAATGCCATGGGGCTGTAACCAGCAAGAGCCGGCTTTCATCTTGATCTTGCCTTGGCCTTCGTACTCACCCACCATCCAGCCCTTCAGCATGTAAAGCATCTGAAACTGCACACCGTGGTAATGCGGGATGGCCACGACCTTCGGATCACAGTCACCCACCAAGCGGATCACATGGGCTTGCGCCGCGCCGCCCGTGGCTTCGGTCATCCCCAAGTCACGGTATTTGGCATACGAGCGCAAACCGGTTTTGAAGTCGGCGTCCTTCAGATGGCTGACCACGAATTTTTGCGGCCCCCACTTCACAACGGGTGGCTTACCAGGCTTGCTCGACTTGGCCGTTTTAGCTGCGGCAACTTTCTTGCCTGGCGCAGATTTCTTGGCAGGGACGGTTTTCTTTGCAGGCGCTGCCTTCTTAACAGGGACAGATTTTTTAGCGGTGGCCATCATGCATTCCTTCTGTGTTTACAAAAATCAAACCAAGCTCAGGCCGAGCCCTGGGGGCGCAACTCAATCAAGTCAGGGCAGCAATTGGGATTGGCCGTGACCGCGTAAGCCACGGCATCGGCCACTTCTTGCGCGGTCAAGGCTTTGAATTTACGAACGGCGACAGCAGCCAACACATCGGGATGGTCGCTGCCTGTGCGAATGTCAGTGTCCACCATGCCGGGCGCAACCTCTGTCACCTTGATGCCAAAGCCTTGCAGTTCTAAGCGGAATGAACGCGCCAAGGCAGACAAGGCATGCTTGGTCGCGCAGTACACCGAGGCCAAGCGGTACACCTCACGCGCCGCAATCGAGGTCATGAACACCATGTGCCCAGCTTTGCGCGCCACCATGGCGCGGCCCAAAATTTGCGTGACTTTGAGTGAGGCCAACACGTTGGTCTGGAACATCCATTCACAGTCTTCAGGCGACAACTCCAACAGCGGCGCATAACGCAACACGCCCGCGTTGTTGACAAACACATCGACCTCGGGGGCGATGGCTTCGACTTGTTGGAGGTAGGCATCATCATTCAGGTCGCCCACCAGAATGCGCACCGCCCCAGCAGGCAATGCCGCTTGCAATTGTTGGAGCGCCTCTTCGCGACGTCCGAGCGCAATGATCTGTGCGCCCATATGCCCCAAGGTCATGGCGGTGGCACGGCCAATGCCAGCCGATGCACCGGTGATCAAAACGACTTTGCCTTGCAGAGAGAGGGTCATGGGGGTTGCTTTCGTAGAGGGTTGTCGGTGAAAAATAAAACCGCCTTAGCGGCCGGTGAACTGCGGCAGTCGTTTCTCGGCAAAAGCACTTCGCCCCTCCGCGTAGTCGCTGCTTTTGAAACAGATGTCCACGGCTTGGTCAATGCGCGCTATTTGTGAGCTGTCATCATCCGCAATGCAGCGCATGGCTTGCTTGGCGGCTTGCACGGTGAGCGGTGCATTTTGTGCAATTTGCAGGGCCACCTCGTCGCTGTGCGCAAACACATCGTCGTGGATCGAATTGACAATTCCGATGTGTGCCGCCTCTGGCGCGACATAGACCTTGGCGGTGTAAAAGGCTTCAGCCGCCGCTGTTGGTCCCAAGTTTTGGACAATGCTTTTCATGCCACGGTAGCCATAGCCAAGACCTAAGCGCGCGGCGGGCATGCGGAATTTAGAGGCCGGGCTGGCGTAACGCAAATCGCAGCTGAGTGCCAAGCCCAATCCGCCGCCATAGCAAATGCCACTGATCGCGGCGATCACGGGCACACGGCAACGGGTGATGGCCTCTTGCGCCTGCGCCACACTGTGGTTGTAGTGCGCCACCGAGGCTTCGGAATTGCGCTGCGTTTCAAACTCGCTGATGTTGGCGCCTGAGACAAAAGCCTTCTCACCGGCACCACGCAGGATCACGGCACGAATGTCGAGGTTGGCCTCAATGCTGTCAAACGCTTGCTTGAGCGCGATCCACATGGACAGGCTCATGGCGTTGTAGCGTTCGGCATCGTCGATCGTGACGCGCGCGACGTGCTGCTCTTGTGTGAGATGTATCGCACCCATACTTAGACCACCTCTTGTGTGTGAAATTGTTGAATCTCGGCTTCCGAGTAGCCCGCCTCGCGCAGCACTTCATCGGTGTGCTCACCCCAACCCGGCGCGGGTGCCACCACCTTGGAAGGCGTGCGCTCTAGCACCACGGGTTGGGTGATGTAGGCCATCTCTTTGCCAAAGTTGGTCATCAAGGTCTCGGTGACTTGCAGGTGTTTGACTTGTTCATCCTCAAACACTTGCGGCACGGTGTACACCGGACCCGCGGGCACACCCACCTCGTTGAGCAAATCCACCCAATGCTTGACGGTGTTGTTTTTGAACTCTGCTGCAATTTGTGCATTCAAACGCTCGCGGTGCACCACACGCAATGGCTCGGTCTGGAACTCGGGGTCGGCATACCAATCGGGCTTGTTCAGCGCATCGCAAAAGCGTTTCCAGTTGCCCTCCCCTGAAGCGCCCAAGTTGAAGCAACCGTCATTGGCATCGAACAAGCCCATGGGTGAGCTGGTCGGGTGGTTGTTGCCCACTTGCACGGGCACATCGTTGTCATTGAGGTAACGCGCCATTTGAAAATCCATCATGGCGATTTGAGAATGCAACAACGAGCTGTGCACCCACTGACCTTTGCCCGACACTTCGCGCTCCAACAAGGCGACCAAAATTCCCAAGGCGCAATAAAGACCCGCACTCAAATCAGCCACGGCCAAACCGGCGCGAACGGGGCCGTGCTCGGCTTCGCCCGTGACGCTCATCAAACCACCCATGCCTTGAATGATTTGATCGAAACCAGGGCGCCATGAATAGGGGCCATCCTGACCAAAGCCCGAAATGCTGGCCAAGATGATGCGTGGGTTCACTGCGGCGAGCGACGCGTAGTCGAGGCCCAGTTTGTTTTTCACGTCGGGGCGCCAGTTCTCGACCACCACATCGGCATCGGCGATCAAGCGCATCAGCACGGCCTTGGCGCCTGGCTTCTTGAGGTTCAGCGTCATCGAGCGTTTGTTGCGGTTGATGTTTTGAAAGTCGCCGCCCTTTCGGTTGGCGGCAAACATGGCCTCGTTGGGGTCGACACCGGGGGGCGGCTCGACACGAATCACATCGGCGCCAAAGTCGGTCAAGATGCGCACGCAATTGGGGCCCGCACGAACGCGGGACAAGTCGATCACCTTGAAGCGCGCGAGCGCACTGGAAGCTTGTATTTTGGGCATGGTTAAAAAATCCGATCTTTCAATTCGACGTGGGCTGCGAAGTCCAACAAACGATGCTCGGCGAAAGGACGCGCCAACACCTGTACACAAATGGGCCGCTGCTTGGCATCGCGGGCGATGGGCAGGGTCAACGCAGGCAAGCCCAAATAATTCACAAAGCCCATGAACGCATGCATGGCGGCTAAACGCTGACGATCAAACGCGGGATGCCCCACCGCCACCGTCTGCCAATCGGGCAGCAAGCAGCCCAAGGCGGGCAAGATCAACAACTCAGCTTGCGAGAAATGACGTTCGACAAATTGCGCTAACAACGGGGCGCGCAAGGCCAAGGACTCCTGGTACCAAGCTTCAGGGATCGCCAAACCCATCATGCCGATGGGTTGCACCGCAGGATCAGCTTGACCGGCCAACAGGTCGGCGCGGTGCGTCTGTGCGGTCTCAAAAAACAACACGCGTTGCGCATGTCTGTTGAGTGGCTCAAACTCGGCCGCCAAGTCCACGGGAGAGGCCTGCAGGCCGCACTGCGCCACCCATGCGCGAATGGCGTGAGCAACCTCGGGATCAACCCCCGTCTGAGGCAGCCAGAGCTGACAGCGCCAATCGCCAACCGTGTGCGCTGACCACGCGGCAGCATGCGTCGCTTGAGGACAGAGTGCCTGCCAAATTTGGCGCGCATCTTCTGCGTAGCGACTCAAGACACCGATGCTGTCCAACGAGGGTGCCAACGGCGCGCAACCTTCTGTGCTGACCGCGCCATGTGTGGTTTTGAGGCCAATCAAGCCGCAAGTCGCGGCAGGGATGCGCACTGAGCCTGCGGTGTCGGTGCCCAACGCCGCATAGGTCATACCCGAGGCCACCGCCACCGCTGAGCCACTGGAGGAGCCCCCCAAAGCCGCCTCGCTGTCTAGAGGGTTCACGCATCGCTCGAAATGTGGGTTCTGTGCTGTCGCCCCGCACGCATGCGGCGCCATCACCAAGGTGGCCCATTGGCTCGCACCGGCATCGGCCAGCGCGGCAAGGGCAGCCGCGGGCTTCACGCCGAGCTGCGGGCGTCCGGGCCCGACCCCACAACCGGGCAAGCGATC
>CANGML010000137.1 GCA_947454585.1 Comamonadaceae bacterium | reverse complement strand
GCCACATTGCTTCAATCAAGTGGTGCGCGGGGCGGGACTCGAACCCGCACATCCTTGCGGACGTCAGGACCTAAACCTGGTGCGTCTACCAATTTCGCCACCCGCGCGGGTTTTAAATAACAACGGGTGGTCTGACAAGACCACCCGTTTGAAATCGGTCAACTGGTCATTTTAGACGGCTTTTCGACCTTAAACCACGCCGCGTACATGGCGGGCAAGGCAAGCAGCGTCAGAACAGTGGCCACCATCAGCCCGCCCATGATGGCGACCGCCATCGGCCCCCAAAAAACGCTGCGTGTGAGCGGGATCATGGCCAGCACGGCTGCTGCCGCTGTCAGCACAATCGGGCGCAATCGGCGCACGGCGGACTCCACGATCGCCTCCCAAGCGGGTACACCCTCGGCGCGGTCTTGCTCGATCTGGTCAATCAAGATGACCGAATTACGCTGGATCATGCCCATCAACGCGATCACCCCCAGTAAGGCCACAAAGCCAAAGGGCCGATTCAAGACCAACAAAGCACCCGCCACACCGGCCAAGCCCAAAGGGCCCGTCAAAAACACCAACATAGCGCGGCTAAAACTCTGCAGCTGCAACATCAACAAGGTGAAGGTGATGAACAGCATGACCGGCATGCCCGCTGAAATCGAGCTCGAGCCCTTAGAGCTTTCCTCCACCGCTCCGGCGACCTCGATTCGATAACTGGACTGACCTTGTTGCGCCCATTGCAACTCCAACTTTTTGAGCTCAGGTAACAACTGTTGTGTGACCGTGGCCCCTTGCAAACCTTCGATGATGTCGCACTGCACGGTGATCGCGTATTCACGCCCTTCACGCCACATCACACCGGGTTCCCAAGTAAATATCGGCTTGGCAATTTGCGTCAACGGAATCATGCGTCCTGAACTGGTGGGGACATAGGCATTGCCAAGATCGGTGATGGCATCACGCTCTTCAAGGGGCTGACGAAGAACGATGTCGATGAGTTTGTTGTCCTCGCGAAACTGCTCGACAGTTGAGCCCACCAGCAAGGTACGCAAGGCTTGGGCAATCGATTGACTGGTGACACCGAGTTGACGCGCCTTGGCTTGGTCAATGTCAAAGCTGATGACCTTGACGTTTTCATTCCAGTTATCGTTGGTGCCCCGGGTCGCGGGGTTCGTGCGCATCAGCGCCTTGACTTCATCGGCACGTAAACGCAGCACATGCGGATCCGCCCCGACCACGCGAAACTGCACCGGATAAGGCACGGGTGGCCCGTTAGGTAACAACTTAACACGGGCGCGTGCCTCAGGGAACTCCTGGGCCAGCATGGCTGGCCATGCCAAGCGCAAGGATTCACGGTACTTCAAATCCTCGGGCACCACGATCAACTGCGACACGTTGGATTGTGGAAACACTTGATCGAGCGGCAAGTAAAAACGCGGTGCACCTGAACCTATCCACGTGCTGACCGTTTGAACGCCGGCTTCTTTGAGCAGGCGCTGCTCTACCGCTTGGGTGATGGCCTCATTCGCCTTGAAGGATGTCCCTTCTGGAAACCACAAATCCACCAATATTTCCGGTCTGGCTGAGTCTGGGAAGAACTGCTGTTGCACGCGCCCCATGCCCACAATGCCCAGCGCGAATAACAACACCGTGAGGCCGATGGCCTGCCAGCGGTACTCCACACACCAAGTCACTGCGCGTCGGAAGTGGTTGTAAAAAGGGCTGTCAAACAACTCATGTGCACCGCCCTGCGCGCTTACGGGCTTGTCCTTCAGCAGCCAGGTTCCGAGGTACGGCACAAAGTACACCGACACAATCCAGCTCAACACCAAGGCAATCACCGTGACCGCAAAAATAGCAAAGGTGTATTCACCCACGGTGGACTTCGCCATGCCAATCGGCAAGAAGCCCGCCGCGGTGATCAGCGTGCCGGTCAACATCGGCATCGCGGTGACTTCATAGGCAAACGTTGCGGCTCGCACACGGTCGTAGCCCTCTTCCATTTTGCGCACCATCATCTCCACCGCAATGATGGCGTCGTCCACCAACAAGCCCAAGGCGATGATGAGCGAGCCGAGGGAAATTTTGTGCAGCCCAATACCCCAATAATTCATGGCCAAAAACGTCATGGCCAACACCAAGGGAATCGTGATCGCCACCACCAAACCCGGGCGTATATCGACATACCAACCGTAACGCCCGCCCTTGTGCAAACCCAGCGCCACAAAGCTGACCACCAACACAATCAGCACCGCCTCAATCAGCACACGCACAAACTCGCCCACCGACTTAGACACCGACTTGGGCTGGTCTTGCACTTGCTCTAAGGTGACGCCGGCTGGTAATGTCTTTTCGATACGGGCAGTGGCCACTTCCAGCGCATGGCCTAAGGCAATGATGTCGCCGCCTTTGGCCATGGACACGCCCAGCGCTATCACGGGCTGGCCTTGGTGATGCACTTTCACGACGGCAGGTTCGACATAGCCGCGCTTGACGGTCGCGATATCGCCCAGCTTGACTTGCTGACCGGAGCTGCCTCGAATGGGCATGGCGCGCAGCTGTTCTTCGGTTTCAAACTGCCCCTCAATGCGGACCTGCAACACATCCAAGGGCGACTGCACGGTACCTGCGTTTTCAACCGCATTCTCTTGGCCCAACTGGGCCAACACGGCGCCTAGGTCCAGCCCCAGTTGCACCAGTCGTTTTTGCGGAATTTCGATGTAGATCTTTTCGTCTTGCACGCCAAACTGTTCGACCTTGGCCACGTCTTTAACGCGTAAAAGTTGTTGGCGCACATCGTCGGCAAACTTCTTCACCTCGGCAGGGTTGAAGCCCGGCGCATTGAGGGCGTAGATCACGCCAAACACATCACCGAACTCATCGTTGAAGAAGGGCCCCTGCACGCCCTGCGGCAAGGTGTAACGAATGTCACCAATTTTTTTACGCACCGAGTACCACACATTGGGCACGTCAGCGGGCTTGGAGGAGTCCTTGATCTGGAAAATGATTTGCGATTCACCCGGCTTGGAGTAGCTGCGGATCTTGTCGGCATAGGGCACTTCTTGCAGGGTGCGCTCGAGCTTATCCGTCACCTGCTCGGCGACTTGCTGCGCGGTGGCGCCCGGCCAATACGTGCGCACCACCATGGCGCGAAATGTGAACGGCGGGTCTTCGTCTTGGCCCAGTTGAAAGTAGGACGCGATGCCCAACACCATCAACACCACCATCAGATAACGCGTGAGCGCGGGATGGTCGAGCGCCCATTTGGAAAGGTTGAACTTGTCCACGCTCACCTCACTTCGCCGCGCCAAAGATCGACACTTTTTGTCCCGGCGTCAGCACATGCACCCCCGAGACCACCACTTGGTCGCCGTTTTGCAAACCCTTGTTGATCACGGCCTCGTTGCCATCCGCAGTGGTGACCTCAATCGCTTGGGCTTTGACGGTCATGGTGGCCGTGTCCAACACCCATACCGAGGTCGCGCCCGCCTCTGTGCGCAGGGCGCTGGTGGGCAGTTTGATGCGCGGCTTGTCGCCGTTCGTCGACCCACGCAAACGCACGGTGACAGTGGTACCCAACACGGGGTCAGCCTCTTTGGGCAACGCCGCTTTGACCACGAAAGTGCGCGTCACGCTGTCGGCGCTGGCGGATACGTCACGCACTTTGGCTTCATAGGTTTTGCCATCACTCCACTGGCGGACATCCACTAAGCTGCCCGTTTTCAAAGTCGCCAATTTGTCCTCTGCGACTGAAAACACCACATCACGCGGCCCCTCTAGTGCCAAACGCACCACGGGCTGCCCGGCAGCCACCACCTGCCCCGCAGAGGCATCGATGGCGGTGATCACTCCCGCGCCATCGGCCAGCAACTGCGTGTACTGGGATTGGTTGCCCTGGACCGTGTTTTGCGCTTGGGCTTGACGCCACTGGGCTTGGGCGGACTTGTCATTGGCTTGGCGACGCTCTAGTTCGGCAGCGCTGATAAACCCTTGGTCAAACAGGCCTTGGTAACGCTTCAAATCTGCGGCCGCCACATCGCGGTTGCTTTGCGCCGCGATCAACTGGGCTGCTGCTGCATCAGCTGTGACCCGGTAATCCTGCGGATCGATCTGCGCCAGCAACTGCCCTGCTTGCACCCGCTGCCCCAACTCGGCAGGTCGGTTGACCAACTTGCCCGGCACACGAAAACTCAAAGCGGACTCCACGCGCGCCCGCACTTCCCCTGAGAACTCGCGATCAAAGCCACTGGCTGACGCCCCAATGGTCACCACTTTGACCGCACGAATGGGATCGGGCTCGGGCGGCGCTTTGCTACATCCACTCAAGAGGGCGAGGCCCATCAACAGGAAAAGAAGCTGGCTTGATAGGGGTTTGTGCGTCAACATAAAGTTCCGAAAATTACTAATGACCAATCGGTTATTAATGTACCCGATCTGTTTAAAACTTGGTGCGCAAGTGGGGAACGACAATAGAGCTTCATGTCCAACATTGACCATTACGAAAACTTTCCCGTCGCGTCTTGGCTATGCCCTGCCCGCTTGCGACCCGCCGTGCAAGCGCTCTATTACTTTGCCCGCACCGCAGATGACATCGCCGATGAAGGTCACGAGCCAGCCCATCACCGGCTCGACGACTTGGGGGAGTTCCGCGCTGATCTTCAAAACTGCTTTACCCCAAAGGGCGCCACCAGTGTTCGATGGCCCCGCATCTTTGGCCCTTTGCGTCAAGCGATTGCCACCCACCATCTTCCTGCGCAACCCTTGTTTGACTTGCTTGACGCCTTTGAGCAAGACGTGGTTTTCACCCGCGTAGGCCAGGGCTACAAAGATCGGGCCGCGTTATTGGATTACTGCCGTCGATCGGCCAACCCCGTGGGCCGTTTGATGCTGCATTTGTATGGCGTGACTGACGACACAGCGCTGGCACAAAGCGATGCCATTTGCACGGCCTTGCAACTTATCAACTTCTGGCAAGACCGTGCCGAGGACCTTCGCCGTGGCAGGGACTACTTGCCAGAAGGCCATCAGCTGGAAGATGAATTGCGCTTTGCGCGAGCGTTGATGCAGCAGGGTGCGCCCTTGGTTCACCACGTCGCAGGTCGCGCAGGATGGGAGCTTCGTGCCATGGTGCAAGGGGGCTTGCGTATCTTGGACAAACTGGACCGACGCCCCGCTGACATCGACCACCATCGGCTCACGCGCCCCACTTTGGGTAAGGCAGACTTTGTGCCGATCGCATGGCGCTGCCTGCGCATGTGAAGAGCCAGG
>CANGML010000136.1 GCA_947454585.1 Comamonadaceae bacterium | reverse complement strand
TTACAAATCCAAAGCGATGGAGTGGGTACGCGCATGAGAGCCCAAACGTTTACCAAGTACGCCAAGCAAATGCCTGCGAGTTGGCTGCCGTTTGCGGACGTGGCCAGCCCCGGCTTGCCCGTGGCGCGCTTGTTGCGTTTGTCCTTGTTCAAGTTCACCATGGGCATCACAACGGCGTTGATGATCGGCACGCTCAACCGCGTGATGATTGTTGAACTGTTTGTGCCGGCTTGGTTGGTCTCGATGATGTTGGCGCTGCCCTTGTTGGTGGCCCCGTTTCGCGCGGTCACGGGCTACCAATCGGACATCCATGTTTCCGCCTTTGGTTGGCGTCGCGTCCCGTATATGTGGGGCGGCACCTTGATTCAATTCTTAGGCTTGGCGGTCATGCCGTTTGCCTTGTTGGTCTTGTCGGGTGGGGGCCAAGTGCCTGTGCCTGACTGGGTGGGCCAAGGGGCTGCTGCCATCGCCTTTTTGATGGTGGGCGCAGGTTTGCAAACTTCGCAAACCGCAGGCTTAGCCTTGGCGACTGACCAAGCCAGTGAAGAGACGCGGCCACGCGTGGTTGCCTTGATGTACACCATGCTCTTGGTGGGCGCTGTCTTTGGCAGTCTGGTCTACAGCTTGTTGCTGGCCCACTTCACGCCTGAAATTTTGGTGCAAGTGGTGCAGGGCACGGCCCTGGTGGTGCTGTTGCTCAATGGCGTCGCACTGTGGAAACAAGAGCCTCGCAACCCTGAACATTTGAAGGCCATGAAGACTGAAATTCGTCGCCCCTTCAAAGCGGTGTGGGCTGAATTCATTGCCTTACCCAATGCCAAGCGCTTTTTGTGGGCCACGGCGTTGGGCACGATGGCCTTCAACATGCAAGACATTGTGCTGGAGCCTTATGGCGGCGAAATCCTGCATTTGAGTGTGGGTGCCACCAGCGCACTGACCGCCATGTTGTCTGGTGGCGGCTTATTGGGTTTTTATGTGGCCGGACGTCAACTGGCCAAAGGTATTGACCCTATGCGGCTGGCCGCGTATGGGGCGTTGGCAGGCTTGCCTGCTTTTTCGGCGGTTATTTTTTCAGCGCCGCTGGACGCAGGTTGGCTGTTTCGGTTTGGTGCCTTGGGTATCGGCTTCGGCGGCGGCTTGTTTGCGGTGGGGACGTTGTTCACCGCCATGCGTCTAGAGGCCGCTTTCATTGGTTTGGCCTTAGGGGCTTGGGGTGCCGTGCAAGCGGCGGCGGCGGGTATGGCCATGTTCTTTGGCGGCGCGTTGCGAGATGCTGTGAATACGCTTACCGCGCAAGGCTCTTGGGGCGCAGGTATGACAGATCCCTCCGTCGCTTACAGCATGGTCTACCACGTCGAAATGCTCTTGCTTTTTCTCACCCTGATTGCTGTGGGGCCCTTGGTCAAACGCAGCATCTCATTTTCACCCGTTGTCCCCTCAACCCTCGGCTTGACCGAGTCACGTATTTAGTTGTTCAAAGGAGAAGTCACTATGCAAACAGTTGGCAACATCACTGGTTATATCGATTTAGCCCAAATACTTCTTTATGTATTTTGGCTATTTTTCGCCGGCCTCATTTGGTATCTGGTGATGGAAAACCATCGCGAAGGCTACCCCATGGAGTCCAGCAGTAGCGGACGCGCGGTGGTCAAAGGATTCCCCATTCCAGAGCCCAAAACATTTTTGTTAGAAGGCGGCAAAAGCGTGACGGTGCCCGACCTCACGCGCAAAGAACCGGCCTACAACGCCGTGGCATCTAACCCCAGTTCAGGGGCCCCCATTGAGCCCAGAGGCGATGCCATGACCGCAGCCGTCGGTGCGGGTGCTTACGCCAGTCGCGAAGATGTTCCCGAGCGGACATCGCACGGTGTGCCGCTGATTCAACCCTTACGTGTGGCGAGCGACTTCACGGTTGCTCACCAAGACGTCGACCCCCGCGGTTTGCCCGTCATGGGCGGCGATGGCAAACAAGGGGGCACGGTCAAGGACATTTGGATTGATTCTGCAGAAATGATGTTCCGTTATTTGGAGGTTGAAATCGACGGGGGCCGCACCGTGTTGTTGCCGACCACGTTTTCCCTGATTCGCAGAAATCAAGTTGAAGTGCATGCTATCTATGCGCGTCATTTCGCGGCAGTTCCTGCACTGAAAAATCCAGACCAAGTCACGAAATTGGAAGAAGAAAAAATCAGTGCGTATTACGGCGGCGGCACTTTGTATGCCGATGTTCATCGCAGTGAGCCTCTGATTTAACGATCCATCGCCTTGTCAATCAATCTTCGGATGAATAGTTTTAGGGACTAAAAATGGCCATTGAAAATCTTGGACACGAATATGAGTTTGAACCGCAGTTCGGCTTGCCTGAAAGGTTGCCCTCAGATGAGTTCATTGTTTGGCAAGGCTCACCCGATGTCTTGGCGCTGGCCGCCTCTGCCTTTCATATCAAGAAGTTGGCCATGTATTTCATCCTTCTGATGGGCGCCTGCGCTTGGCCCGCTTTAGAGTCGGGTGCCGGCGCCATGGCTGTTCTGCAGGGGGTCAAATGGATCGCGCCTATTACCCTGATCTGCCTCGCTTCGGTGTGGATGTTGGCCTACATGACAGCACGCACGACGGTGTACACCTTGACCAACAAGCGTGTGGTCATGCGTTTAGGCATCGTGCTCACCGTGTCTTTCAACTTGCCCTTGAAGCAAATCGCATCGGCGGATGTGCGTCTGCTGGACGGCGGGTGGGGTGACATCACCCTGAGCCTAGAGGGCTCAGACCGCATTGCCTGGGTTCACCTATGGCCCAGTGTTCGTCCTTGGCGAATCAACAAGCCCGAGCCCACCTTGCGCGCGATACCTGATGTGCAAGCGGTGTCTGTGAAGTTGAGGGACGCATGGACCCAAGCGACCGGTAGGGCAGCCAATGCAACGCCCACTTTGCATCCCAGCAACCCTCAGGCGGATCACTTGCAAGTGAGCTTGACATGAACCCATCACACGCCTCCACCTTGACTCGTCAAAGTGCGCCAGATCACTTCCCCCAGTGGGTGTTGTATTGCGCAGCAGGCATCCTCGCGTTCTCACTCATTTCGGTGGGCCTGGTTCGCATCACCGGTAATGGGCCAGACCAAAGGGCAGCAGCGGCCACCTTGCAACGCTCATTGGTTTTCCAAGACCAAAAAGATGGCGGCGTCCGTGTCGAAGATGGTGTGACGGGCGAAACCTTGACGGTGTTGCAGGGTGAACAGGGCTTTGTGCGCGGGGCGCTGCGCGCATTGACGCGCGAAAGATATTCACGCGGTATTGGTTCTGCCGCGCCTTTTGAGTTGATTGCGCGTGAGGATGGCCGAGTCACTTTATGGGATCCCAGCACAGGACAACGGGTAGATTTGGAATCCTTTGGGCCCAGCAATGTGGCTGAGTTCGCACGGTTTTTAGCCATGCGACCTGAATAAAACAACTGTCATTATTTTTGAAGTAACTGGAGCACCTTTTTTATGCAAGCCACCGCAGCCATTGACAGCGCAGAAAAAGCATCTCAGAAAGCGGTGGAGAGCACCATGCTCAGCCCGCGTTTTTACACCACTGATTTTGCGGCGATGGACAAGCTTGACCTGTCCCCCATGCGTGCCGAGTGGGACAAGATGATGGATGAATACGAGGGTGATAACAACCATGATCACTTCCAGCGTGATGAAGCATTTGCTAAGGAAGTCGCAGACAGGTTCTCCCAGGTCAGCCCTGAAATGCGTCAGGAGTTTTTGGACTTTTTAATCTCCTCCCTGACCTCTGAGTTTTCGGGTTGCATTCTCTACAACGAAATTTTCAGAAACGTCGACAACCCCGACATCAAACAACTGATGCGTTACATGGCGCGTGACGAATCACGCCATGCCAGCTTTCTCAATCAGTCTTTGAAGGACTTTGGTTTGGGTATTGATTTGGGTAACTTGAAGCGCACCAAGGCCTATACCTACTTCAAGCCCAAATATATTTTTTACGCGACTTACTTGTCCGAAAAAATTGGCTATGCCCGCTACATCACGATCTACCGTCAATTGGAGAAGAACCCAGACAAACGTTTCCATCCCATCTTTCGATGGTTCGAGCGCTGGTGCAACGATGAGTTTCGCCACGGCGAATCGTTTGCATTGATCATGCGTGCCAACCCGCATTTGTTGCGCGGTGGCAATGTGTATTGGATTCGTTTCTTCTTGTTGGCTGTGTACGCCACCATGTACGTGCGAGATCACTGTCGCCCTATGTTGCACCATGAAATGGGCTTGGAGTCCACCACGTATGACTTTGAGGTGTTCCGGATCACCAACGAGATCACCAAGCAAGTTTTCCCTGTCAGTTTGGATATTGACAACCCAGCCTTCAGAGAGGGCTTAGCCCACTTGTTCCATATACAAACCCAAATGGATAAGGCCAAAGCGCGTGGTGGTTTGATCGGCAACCTGCAACGTGCGCGTTGGGCTATCTCTGGTGGCATCACCTTTGTCCGCTTGTACTTCTTGCCACTCAAGCATCACGCGTTGCCAGAGCAAGTTCGTATGGTTCCCGCTTGGTAATTTTGCGGCCCATCGCTACAGAAAGCCAAGGATGACCGACACGTTCGTTGCGTTTGGTTTCGCAATATTCATTTGGTGGTTCAGCACGGGCATCGTGATTCTTTTGAACCGCATGTCGCGAACGGCCATCCGATTGAGCTTGGTCATCTCCTCGTTGCTTGGCATTGGCGCTTTGGTGGGCTTGGCACATACCGCGCATCAAACGGGCGTCACGGGGGCTTATTGCGCCTTTACCTGCGCTCTGTTGGCGTGGGGTTGGAATGAGTTGAGTTTCCTCACGGGGTGGATCACCGGTCCACAAAAAACAGCCATCCTGAAAAGTACAACAGGGTGGCCTCGTTTCGTGGCGTCCTTCAACGCCGTGCTCTGGCACGAAATGGCTATTTTGATCGTGGGCTTGGCGATTGTGGCGCTCACTTGGGATGCGCCCAATCAAGTGGGCACGGGCACCTATCTGGTGCTGTGGGTCATGCGCACCAGTGCCAAGTTGAACCTGTTTTTTGGGGTGCGCAACTTGAGTGAAGCGTTCTTACCCGCGCATTTGGCGTATTTGGAGAGTTTTTTCAAACGCCGCCGTATGAATGCATTTTTCCCTTTTGCCGTGGCCTGCGCGAGTGTCTGCTTGTGGCTGTTGGTCGACTTTTCAAGACAACCGATGGTCGTCCCCGCGCAAGTGGTGGGGACTGTCTTGGTGGGCACCATGTT
>CANGML010000135.1 GCA_947454585.1 Comamonadaceae bacterium | reverse complement strand
TGAAAAAGTGTTACAGATACAAGCTACCCGTTTAATGTCGTCAGCGGCTAAGCCTTCTAAAACTGACTTGATTCAGCTTACATTGGCGGACTTTAATTTGGCTGTTGCTAACTAGTTTATTTTTTCCGCAACCTGTGTAACAGCGTTAAAATTAAGCGTTGAAAACGAATAGGATTTTGCTTTGTTAAAATCAGTCCCAACTCAGTCAAGTTACACAAAAGTTACACGCACTTGTTTTGGTGACTGTAACTATATGATTTATATATGTTTTTTAACCGAGTAACTATTGAGTGGGAATAAAACCCTCCATCTCACGGCGAATTTTGTAGGCATGGGTGGTGGTGTCCATCGCGACATCATCCCAACACAGGCTTTGGCCTTTGGCCACAGGGCGCACCACCTTGACGCCATGCGCCAATCCAAGGGGTAATCCTCCCATCTTATGGGAGGTGGTGGCTGGCAGCAGCTTTCCCCAGACGGTGTAACCGCCTTCACCATCGAGCAACTCTCCGGGACGCAAGTCGCGTTTGGCTGTTGCCACCACGTCGGCATTCCAGTTCATGGCGACGCCCGTAGGCTCTTGACGCAGTGCCACGCTGGCCACACTGACGCCAACCTCCAAGCCAATCAAATGCCAGCGCTTGTAAAGCGTGAAGTAGCGACCGGAGGGGTCGGTGTGGGCGTTGTACTCTTCAAAGCAGTTTTTGATGTAGTCGGTTTCTGCTTCGACCGTGACCCAGACCCCCATGCGAATGTCATAGGGTATTTTTCGACCGTCTTTCTCGAGGGAAGAAATCACTTCCACCATGCCTTTGCGTTCCAGCACGCCGCCCTCCGAGATGGGCCGTGTGACAAAGGGAATGTCTTCGACGCTGGCGGGTGGGTACAACAGGCCGTTGCTGGGCACACCCAGTCCAGTGGCGTTGGACACAGCGGTGCTCTCAATCGAGGGTTTAGAGCCGTCCAAAAAGCTATTGAACATCTTGGGGTTCAAGCCGCCACGCTGGGCTTGTTCAGGTGTTAAACCGTAATGGCCCCAGACCGTCTCTGGTGTCGATTCACAAAAGTGTGGCAACCATTTGTGACCGCGACCCGCCGCCACCACAGGGAAGCCGCAGGTGCGAGCCCAATCGACCAAATCACAAATCAAGGCGGGTTGGTCGCCAAACGCCATCGAATACACCACGCCAGCAGCTTGGGCCCGTTTGGCCAACAAAGGACCACAAAAGGCATCGGCCTCCACCGTCACGTTCACCACATGTTTGCCATGGGCAAACGCTTCGAGGATGTGATCGACCGCATGCAAGGGCGACCCCGTGCATTCCACAATGACATCAATGGCGGGGTGCCGCACCACAGTTTGCCAATCCTCGGTGATGCAGGTGCTGCCTTCTTGGATCGCTTGGTCCACCGTCTTGGCTTGTGTTTTCTGGAGGTCCCACCCAACGCGCTCGAGGTTGGTGCGCGCGGCGCTGGGCGATAAATCGGCAATGCCCACCACATGCACGCCAGGTGTGCGCGGAATTTGGGCCAGATACATGGAGCCAAATTTACCGGCCCCAATTAAGCCGATGCGGATAGGGCGGTTGTCGGCTTGACGTTGTCGTAATTTGGCATGGAGATTCATGTCGGGGCTCCTTGAGAAATGTGAAAACAGTATAGAAATTTGCATCTCAGTGAACACCCTGCTCAACTGGCTTTGGCCAGCGCAATTGATACTTTGGCGACAGGGCAGGGCTGCCCGACCAAACGGCCTACAATAAAGGGTTATTTTTATTAGAGAACACAAAAGTACATGGCAAAAGAAGAAATGATCGAAATGAAGGGTGTCGTGACCGAGGTCTTGCCCGACTCTCGTTACCGCGTCACCCTAGAAAACGGTCACTCACTGATCGCTTACACCGCCGGCAAAATGCGTTTGCACCGCATCCGCATCATTGAAGGCGATAAGGTCACGGTCGAACTGTCTCCCTACGACATGAACAAAGCCCGTGTGACCTTCCGTCACATCGAAGGCAAGGCCCCAGGCGGCCCCGCCGTCAAGCGTCGTTTTTAATCCATGATCAGTCACACCAGCGTCGGCACCAACGATCTGTCTCGCGCAGCGGCGTTTTACGATGCCTTGTTTGCGCTGGTCGGCGGCAAACGTTTTTTTGAAATGGACCGCGGCATTGGTTGGGGCGTCAAACCCGGCCAGCCCATGTTCAGTGTCCTCAAGCCCTTTGACGGTCAGCCTGCCACCGTCGGGAATGGCAACATGGTGGCGTTGTCGGTGGCCAGTCAAGATCTGGTTCAGGCCCTACACGCCAAAGCTCTTGAGCTGGGCGGTCAAGATGAAGGCGCCCCAGGCATGCGTGGTGGCGGCTACTACGGGTGCTATTTCCGCGATTTAGACGGCAACAAAATCGCAGCCTTCAGCGCACAAAAGTAACTCCAGCGCATGTATCTGCCTCCGCAGTTCAATGCCAAAGATGAGGCCCATGCGCTTGCTCTCATACGGGCCTATCCTTTTGCCAGCCTGATCAGTGTGGATGACGGAGGTTTTCCTTTTGTATCTCATCTGCCATTTCATCTGATCCACAAAAACGGCCAGCATGTGTTGCTCGGCCACTGTGCCAAACCCAACCCCCATTGGCGCTATCTGCAATCGCGTCCCCAAGCCTTGGTGACTTTCATGGGCCCTCAGGCCTACATGTCCCCTCAGGTGTATCCCGATCTGACACGCGTACCCACGTGGACCTACTTGGCGGTGCATGCCAAAGTAGAGGCCACCTTGGTAGAGGAGCCACAGGCCAAAGACCGTCTGCTCAAGCAACTCATTGGCGAACACGAACCTGCCTATGCCGCGCAATGGCGAGGCTTACCTGAAGACTACCAACACAAGATGCTCAACGGCATTGCTGCCTTTGAGTTACGTGTGACTGAGCTTCAATGCAAGCTGAAATTGAACCAACATCGACCTGAATCGCATGTGGCCATGCACGCGGCCTACGCACAAGGCAGCCCAGATGAGCAAGTCTTGGCTGACTGGATGGTCAAGCTCGGCATGGTTCAGTCATGACGGCGGAAGACATTGGCTTTATGCAGATGGCCTTGCGCCAAGCGCAGGCTGCCGCCGATGCGGGTGAGGTGCCTGTTGGTGCCGTGGTGGTGAGGGCAGGGCAGGTGATTGCTGCTGGCCACAACGCACCGCTGTCCAGCCACGATCCAACAGCGCACGCCGAAGTCAATGCCATGCGGGCAGCTGCCCAAGCGCTGGGCAACTACCGGTTAGACGATTGCACCTTGTACGTCACGCTGGAGCCTTGTGCCATGTGCAGTGGCGCGGCGCTGCATGCACGTTTCAAGCGGGTGGTGTTTGGCGCGACTGAGCCCAAAACGGGGGCGGCAGGCTCGGTCCTCAATGTGTTCGCGCACCCACAAATCAACCACCACACCCAAGTCACAGGTGGCGTGCTGGCGGACGATTGTGCGCAGGTCATGCAACGCTTTTTTGAACAACGCCGCGATCAGCAGCAACGCAGCAAAGTGCCCTTGCGAGACGATGCCTTGCGAACCCCCGATGCTGCGTTAGCTGGGCTGGACTTGCCCTTGGCGCTGTCGCACTTCACGGCTGATTTGCCAGCTTTAGACGGCTTGCGCCTGCATTGGTTTGACAATCGGCAAGCGCACCACGTGTCGCCCCATGTTTATCTGCATGGGCTTGAGGGCTGGAGCGCTCAATATGCAGAGCAGCTGTTGTCTCACGAGCCCGTTATGGCGTTGGATTTGCCTGGCTTTGGTTTGTCCGATAAGCCTAAAAAAGTGACAACCCATCGCATCGCTTGGCATGCCCAAGTGTTGCGCGAGTTTTTGGCCAGGGTGCAGCCCGCGCCCGTCGCCTTGCATGCGCCGCGTGTGATGGCCCCGTTGTTGGCCCAGCTTGCTTTGCCTATCCATTGGCTGGATGCGCCAGCGCTGCCCGCTGCCTTGAGCGATGCGCCTTATCCAGACCCAGGTCACAGGGCGGGGCCACGTGCACTCAGCACCTTGCTGGCGGCACCTACGCCGCACCTGTTACGAAGTTAAACATGCCCCATGCCACACCCCCCATCGGTTACGAAGTGAAGTTTCAGAGGGTCGGTGTAGGCGGTGGCGCAGATTTGCAAATTCGGTCCTTGCTCGACAAGCAGCAGTTTTACGACCCCTTAGGCATCGCGCTGGAGGCGGGTATTTCATCCGCCACGTGGCCCTTGTTTGGTTTGGTCTGGCCCTCTGCACAAAAGCTGGCTGACTTGATGCAGACCTGGGATTTGCGGGGCAAGCGCGTGTTGGAAGTGGGCTGCGGTTTGGGCTTGGCCAGCCTTGTCATTCACCGCCGAGAAGGCGACATCACGGCCAGTGATTGCCACCCCTTGACCGAAACTTTTTTAAAAGCCAATCTGCAGCTCAACGACCTACCGCCGCTGCATTACGAAACAGGCAACTGGGGCAGGGTGAACAAGGGGCTGGGGATGTTTGACTTGCTCATCGCCAGTGATGTGCTCTACGAGCGCAGCCACCCGGCGCAGCTGTCGGGCTTTATTCAAGAACATGCGGCAGAGGGCGCAGAAGTGCTGATCGTGGACCCCAACCGTGGCAACCGCAGCGCCTTTCATAAAGACATGGCGGGTATGGGTTTTTCCGTCACGGAACTCATGATGAACAATCCCATGCAAGATCTGAGCGTCTATCGAGGGCGTTTGTTGCACTACAAACGCGGCTGATAATGTGGGCATGGCTCACATTTACATCTATTCCCCCAGTGGCGCAGTGCGCGACAAAGCAGCGTTCAAAAGAGGCGTGCATCGTCTGAAAAAATTGGGCCATGAGGTCGAGATTGACCCTGACGCCCTGCGCAGCGTGACCCGTTTTGCTGGGGACGATGCCACCCGCTTGTCAGCTATCCACCGCGCCGCTGGCAGTGGGGCAGATGTGGCGTTGATTACCCGCGGTGGCTATGGTTTAACCCGCATCCTGCCTGGCATTGACTACAAACGAGTGGCCAAAGCCGTGACCAACGGCACGCAGTTTGTGGGCTTGAGTGACTTCACCGCCTTTCAAAATGCCCTGCTTGCGAAAACGGGCGCCATCACGTGGGCTGGTCCTGCCTTGGGCGAAGATTTTGGTGCTGAGCAACCCGACGACATCACGGAGGCCTGCTTTGACGATATGGTCAGCGGGCAAGGTGAGGGTGCAGGCTGGCGGCTCTCGCAGCATTGCGCCCTGGCGAACAACCCACGTCGTCCTGGCGTGTGGGCC
>CANGML010000134.1 GCA_947454585.1 Comamonadaceae bacterium | reverse complement strand
TGATAACCCTCATCACTGGCCTTGTCGATGACCCAGGTGAGTTGTACCTTGGCATCGGCCTTGCGGTCTTTGTCTTGGTACACGCGCGCAGCCAGCAAAGCGGCTTGCTGGGCGTAGGTGGTGCTGGCGAATTTGTCTTTGATGTCAGACAAGGAACGATCCAACAAAGCGGCATCGCCGCTCATTGCGGCACGTTCGACCGTGTCATACAACACCGCCGACTGCGCAGCTTGTTTGGTTGAATAAGACTGCCACCCCATCCAGGCGGCATAAGCGCCCAAGACGACAATCAGCACCCAAGTGATGAGGTCGCCCCAGCGCTTCCAAAAGTGCTTGAGTTCGTCCAGTTGCTCTTGTTCTTCAAGGTCGAGGTGCGATGCCATGGTGTTAATGCTTTGACTAAAAATTGAGCGAATTGTAGGGCTCGGCTTGCTTAGGCCGCGGCCTGAGAATGGACTGCGCTGCGGGCTAGTGTGGCCGCCACACGGGAGGACACCTGCGCCAAAGGCAGCGCCTCTTGCGCGCCCACGCCGTCGCGTAAGGCTTTGAGGGTGACCTCGCCACGGGCCAACTCGTCGCCCCCAAAAATGAGGGCCAACTGGGCGCCGCTGGCATCGGCCTTTTTGAATTGCGATTTCATGCTGCCCATGCCTTCACCTGTACCGGCATGCATTTGCACCGACATTCCCTGCGCACGCAGGGCTTGTACGGTTTTAAACACGACAGGCAAGGCGGCGGCGTCAGGAATGATGGCGTACACATCAGGCCCAACGGCCTCTGGCAAGGTGCCCTGCTCTTTGAGCAACTCGAGCACACGCTCCACGCCCAGGGCCCAGCCCACCGCCGGTGCGGGCTTGCCACCCACTTGTTCAATCAAATAGTCATAGCGCCCTCCCCCGCAGATCGTGCCTTGCGAGCCCAAGCGGTCGGTGACGAACTCGAATACCGTGAGGTTGTAGTAGTCCATGCCACGCACCAAGCGGGGGTTGATGCGGTAGGCGACGCCGCTGGCATCCAAGATGGCTTTGACCGCGTTGAAGTGGGCCAGCGATGCCTCGCCCAAAAAGTCGATCAGCTGGGGGGCAGCTTCCACCACCGCTTGCATGGCGGGGTTCTTGGTGTCCAAGATGCGCAGCGGGTTGCTGTGCAGGCGGCGCTTGGCCTCTTCGTCCAGCACCTCGGCGTGGGCTTCTAAGTGGTCAATCAACGCGGCGCGGTGTGCGGCACGCTCATCGGGTTGGCCCAAGCTGTTGAGCTCCAAGCGCACGTCTTGCAAACCCAGCTCTTGCCACAGGGTGGCGGCCAACAAGATCAGTTCAGCATCCACCTCTGCGCCGGGAAAGCCCAAGGCCTCAGCACCGATTTGGTGGAACTGGCGGTAGCGTCCACGCTGAGGGCGCTCGTGGCGGAACATGGGGCCCATGTAATACAAGCGCTTACCGCCGTCGTACAGCAGGTTGTGCTCGACCACCGCACGCACCACACCGGCGGTGGCTTCGGGGCGCAAGGTGAGTTGCTCGCCGTTCAAGCGGTCTTCAAAGGAGTACATCTCCTTTTCCACAATGTCTGTCACCTCGCCCAAACCCCGCACGAACAAGGCGGTGGGTTCGACGATGGGGGTGCGGAGATTGCGATAAGCATGGCGCGCCATCAAGCCACGCACTTTGTCCTCTAGCCATTCCCATTGGGCGGAAGCTGGGGGGATCAAGTCGTTCATGCCTTTGACGGCGGTCAAGGCTTGGGCTTTGGTCGGCTTTGTTGTTTTGTTTTCTGTCGTCACGGTCAGCGGGCGCTTCAGGGTTAGCCGAAGCGCTTTTCAATGTAGTTTTCAACAATCTGGTGGAACTCTTGCGCGATGTTGTCACCGCGCAGCGTCATGGCTTTTTCGCCATCGATGAAGACGGGGGCTGCAGGGGCCTCGCCGTTACCGGGCAAGCTGATGCCGATGTCGGCATGTTTGCTTTCGCCGGGTCCGTTGACGATGCAACCCATCACCGCCACCTTGAGGTTTTCAACCCCTGGGTATTGCTTGCGCCACACAGGCATTTGGTAACGCAGGTAGTCGTCAATGGTTTTGGCCAGCTCTTGGAAGGTGGTGCTGGTGGTACGACCACAACCAGGACATGCGGTGACGCTGGGCACAAAGGTACGCAAGCCCAAGGCTTGCAAAATTTCAGAGGCAATCACCACCTCTTGCGTGCGCGCCTCACCCGGCTGCGGCGTCAGCGAGACGCGAATGGTGTCGCCAATGCCCTCTTGCAAAAGAATAGACAACGCCGTGGCGGAAGCCACTGTGCCGCGCGTGCCCATGCCCGCCTCGGTGAGCCCCAAATGCAAGGGGTAGTTGCAACGTTGCCCCAACTCGCGGTAGACAGCAATCAGGTCTTGCACGCCACTGACTTTGCAACTGAGCAAAATTTGCTCGGGCGGCATGCCCATGCTTTGCGCCAACTTGGCCGAGTCAAGGGCCGAGGTGATGAGGGCTTCGTACATCACCTGCTTGGCATCCAAGGGTTGCGCGCGCTGGGCGTTGTCGTCCATCAGTTTGGCCAGCAACTCCTGATCCAGGCTGCCCCAGTTCACGCCAATGCGCACCGCTTTGTTGTAGCGCATGGCCGCTTCGATCATTTGACCAAACTGCTTGTCGTGTTTGTCACCCTTGCCAACGTTGCCGGGGTTGATGCGGTACTTGGACAGGGCTTGCGCGCAATCAGGAAACTCAGACAACAGGCGGTGGCCGTTGTAATGAAAGTCGCCGATCAGAGGCACGTGGATGCCCATTTTGTCGAGCTGCTCACGCACATGGGGAACAGCCGCAGCCGCCTCCGGTGTGTTGACGGTGATGCGCACCAGCTCCGAGCCAGCCAAGGCCAGCTCTTTGATTTGGATAGCCGTGCCTATCGCGTCTACTGTGTCCGTGTTGGTCATGGACTGAACGCGCACGGGCGCATCGCCCCCGACGGTCACCACATGGTCACCCCAAGAAACTCGCGCTTGCAGGCTTCGACGGGCTTTGGGGATGGAGAAGGGAATGCCCTGCGGTTGCGCGTTATTTGACATCTGACACTCCTGGTGAAATGACGGGTGGGGTTGCACTCGCGGCTTGTGCCGCAACGGCAGCTGAGTGGACCGTGGTCACCACCACATTGGTTGATTTGCTATCGAGCAAAGGTGACGCCTCTTCGGTGGAAGGGAGCGCAATGGCGGGGGTGGTAACCGGCACGACAGATTCAATCACCGTGGGTTCATTTTTGAACACCAAAAGGGGATGCAGATCGGGCCAAAAACCAAGCAACACGGCGACCGCCAGCACCGCCAAGGCCGCCCAACGCATCGGCGTGAACAACCTCGCCACCACCAAAAAACTGGATTGCGGCAACAGCGAAGGTCGGTCCAAGGGGAAATCTAAACCACGTTCATTTTTGAGTGCCAAGCGCGACATGTCTTGACCGGGCAGCAAAGCCAACACGGGCGTGGCATCTTGCTTTAACTGACGGCAAATAGCCAAGGTCAAGGCGCGTGCAAACATCGCATCGGGCAAGTCAGACCAGCGGTCCTCCTCCAGTGCCTCTAGCTTGGAAGGTGCCACACGCAGGGCATTGGCCAGCAGGTCGAGCTGGACGCCTTGCGCCTCGCGGTAGTGACGCAACAAGGCACCGGCGCTCTTGGCCTCAGGGGTAGGAATGGGGGCTTCTTCTGTCATCGGTGTCGTCACTCTGCGTCAAAGTTTGGGCGATGCGCCGGCTCTCGCCTGGCAAAACCCGATGGCTTTCTGAGTTTTATCTGCTTGGCGATAGCTCGCTTGTGCCAAGGCCTTGTCGAAATGAACTTGTGCGTCGGCGAAACGGTTTTGCTGACACAAAAACCAAGCGTAATTGTGCTCGATGGATCCCAATTGGTCACCACGCACGGGGGCAGTTGAGGCCAAGGCCAGCGCTTGCTCAAAGCTTTGTTGCGCTAACTGAGGCGCATTGTCGCGCTGGTGAATCAAGCCGAGCAAGCTGTAAGCTTGAGCAGATGTGGGGTCGATTTTCAAGGCGGCGCGCACCTCTTGCTGCGCCACCGAGTTTTGCCCTTGCTCGAAATACGCACTGGCCAAATTCAAGCGCAGCAGGGCACGTTGTTGCGTCGTGTCCAATTCGGGGTGCGTCAATGTGTCAAGCGTCGACTTGGACGCGCCACACGCCACCAGGCTCACAGCCAACAGCACTGAGATGGCCCACATCGCCTTCATGACGGCACCTGTGTGAGCGCAATGACGCGTTGCTTAGCCATGCGCACCTCCACTTGGGTGCGGTCTTTCACATCACCCGCAAGCTGACCACAAGCGGCATCGATGTCGTCACCGCGTGTTTTGCGCACCGTGGTGATGATGCCGGCATCGCTCAACTGCGCGGCAAAGGCCTTCACAGTCGCAGCGCTGGAGCGTGTGAGGCCCGAGGCGGGAAACGGGTTGAAGGGAATGAGGTTGAACTTGCAAGGCACGCCCTCGCCTGCGCCACGCTTGGGGCGGACCAAGTCGATCAAGGCTTGTGCATGCGCGGGTTGATCGTTCACGCCATCCAACATGCAGTATTCGAAGGTAATAAAGTCGCGGGGCGCATGGGTCAAGTAACGGCGACACGCACCCATCAACTCATGCAAGGGGTATTTGCGGTTGAGCGGCACCAAGTTGTCACGTAAGACATCGGTGGGCGCATGCAAGGACACCGCCAAAGCCACCGGACAATCATCACCCAAGCGATCCATCATGGGCACGACACCCGAGGTAGACACCGTCACGCGTCGACGCGACAGGCCATAGCCGTGGTCGTCCAACATAGCCCGTAAGGCAGGCACCAAGGCGCTGTAGTTTTGCAAAGGCTCGCCCATGCCCATCATCACCACGTTGGAGATGACACGCTCGCTGGTGTTGAACTGTTGGCGCAGCGTGTGCTCGGCAAACCACAGCTGCGACAGGATTTCACCGGTGGTCAGATTGCGGCTAAAACCTTGGTGGCCAGTCGAGCAAAAGCGGCAACCCACCGCACAGCCTGCTTGCGACGAGACACACAAAGTGCCTCGGTCATCTTCTGGAATGAACACGGTTTCCACGGCGTTGCCGTCGCCCACGTCGAACAGCCACTTGATGGTGCCGTCGGCAGAGTCGTGTCTGGAAATGGGGGTTAAAGGCTCAACCCGTGCCGAGGTTTTGAGCTTCTCGCGCAAGGACTTGGCAAGATCAGACATCTGATCAAAGTCTTGAGCGCCTTTTTGGTGGATCCACCGAAACAGTTGTGTGGCACGAAAGCGTTTCTCGCCC
>CANGML010000133.1 GCA_947454585.1 Comamonadaceae bacterium | reverse complement strand
TGTCACTGGTGGTCAACAATGTCGAGATGTTGGTGGTCAACCCCAACAACCCCGTCAACAGCCCGCAAGAGTTCATCGCCGCCGCCAAACAAAAGCCCACCACCATGGCGTCGTCTGGCACTGGCAGCGTGCCGCATTTGGCGATGGAGTTGTTGGCCGATGCCACCAAGAGCAATTTGATTCATGTGCCTTACAAAGGTGCAGCCCCCGCGATCACCGATGTGATGGCAGGGCATGTGGATGGTTTCTTTGGTGACATCCCCGGCTTGATGAGCGGCATTCGCAGCGGCAAACTCAAACCCGTGGCCTTGGCATCTACCCGTCGCCACCCCTTGTTTCCCGATGTCAAAACCTTCCAAGAGATCGGTGTGACGGGTGTGGACTCGGACAACTGGTACGCCTTGTTCACCCACAAGAATATCCCCGCGGCTGATTTGGAGCGCATCAACCAAGCCGTGCGCCGCACCTTGGCCAATGAAGGCGTTCGGAACAAGCTGATTGCGTCGGGTGCAGAGCCCTCTGCCTCGAGCTCGGCCGAACTCAGCACCTTGCTCAAAAACGACATGGTGAAGTGGGGCCGTGTGATTCGTGACAAAAAAGTAAAGGCAGATTGAAACCGCTATGACAGCACGCATACCAGCCATCGCGCCAGGCACGCAACCCGAACTGGCCGCCCTCGAAGCAAAAATTACCGCCAAGCGTGGTCGCATCACACCTCTCTACCAACACTTGCTCAACAGCCCCGTCATGGCGGAAGGGTGGGAAGAGTTTTTAAGCGCCGTGCGGCAACGCAACAGCCTGCCCGCAGATTTGCGTGAGTTGGTCATCCTGCGCGTCGCGGTGTTGAACCACGCCCCCTATGAATTCGATGCGCATGTGCCCCACGCCTTGCAAGCCGGGTTGTCGCAAGCCAAGGTTGACGCCGTGAAAGAGCACCACATCGCGGCAGTCTTCACGGAACTCGAAGCCGTGGTGCTGCGCTTGACCGACACCATGACGCGCGAGATCCATGTGCCGGACGCGCTGTTCGCCGAAGTCGCCCAACACTACCAAGGCCAACAGCTGTTAGACCTGTGCATCACCGTGGGCGCCTACAACATGGTGTCCCGCGTGTTGGTGGCTCTGCACATTGGGCACTGACATGCGCACCGTCAGCTGTAACGCCCTGTTGTTGAAGTGTGCCGCCGAATGCCCTGCAGGCACGGCCAAACGCTGGCATGAAGCGCTCACCCTGCCCCAGCACGCGACACACCAGCTGCAATCTGCGTTGACCCATCAGGCCGAAAACGGCTCGCCCATGCAATATGCGTATGTGCATTTTGCGGCGCCCGTAGAAATCAGCACAGACGATTGCCATTCGTTTGAAAAAATTTGGCTCGCCCTCACTGGCCATCATGCCGAAGTCTCGCGCCTGCAGTTGGTGATGCACCTGGCATCATCCCCAGCCCAAGCGACAGCGTCCACGCACTACGTGGTGGAGACAGACCCCGAAGACGGTTGGGAAACCGAGATCTTCAAGTGGTACGACGAAGAGCACATGCCCGGTTTGGCCCTCGTGCCCGGCTGCTGGGTGGCGCGTCGTTACCTCAACCTCGACCACAGCCCACGCTCCTTCGCCTGCTATGACTTGGCGAGCTTGGATGTGTTGAAGACCGACGCTTGGCTGGCCGTGCGCGCTTCCGCTTGGAGCGACATGTGCCGTCCCCATTTCACCAACACCTTAAGAACCCAATTTCAAAGCGTGGAGCGCTAACCCCATGACCGAACGTTTCACGCAAATCCGCTACGAAGACCTCGCCCCCGAGGTGCGCCCCTTGGCCGACGACATCCTCAAAGTGTCCAGCGCGGCCCTAGGTGGCCCCTACAACGCCCTGCTGCGCAGCCCCGACATGGCACGCCGCTGTTTTGATTTTCTGGATTACCTACGTTTTAAAACCTCGGTGAGCAAACGTCTGAATGAGTTCGCCATCCTGATCCAAGCGCGCATCGCCAATGCGCAATACGAGTGGTGGGCGCATGACCCGATCGCGCAACGCGCAGGCTTGTCCACCGACATCATCGAACAGCTGCGCCAATGCAAACGCCCCCAAGGCATGCAAGCCGACGAGGCCTTGGTCTATGACTTTTGCATCCAGCTCAGCCTCAACCACCGCGTGCCCGATGCACTGTGGCAACAAGCGGTGGCGGAAATGGGCGAGCAAGCGGTGGTCGACCTCACGGTCTTGTCGGGCACTTATGTGATGGTGTCGATGCTGCTCAACGCCACGCAAGTGGGGATTCCTAATGGCGCCGCCGAGCCCCTCGAGGTGCTGTCGCCGCTGGACATTCGCCAACGTTTGTTGGCTTAAATTCGCCCATCGATCAGGAGCTTTCCATGATTTCACGCCGTCACCTCGCCGTCGCTGCCTGCTGCTTGTTGTCCGCCAGTTGGAGCTTTGCGCAAAACAACACGGTGCGTTTGGTAGTGCCGTTTTCCACTGGGGGTCCCACCGACATCGCGGCCCGCGTGATTGCGCCACTGCTGTCTGAGGCCATGGGCAAGCACGTGATCGTCGACAACCGCGTCGGCGCCACCGGCGCGATTGGTGCCGATTTTGTGGCGCGCTCGCCCGCCGACGGCAACACCATTTTGTTTGGCACCAGCAGCATCATGGCGGCCAATCCTGCGCTGATGCCCAAACTGCCTTACGACCCGGTGCGAGACTTCGCGCCCGTCAGCTTGGTCGCCACGATTGAAAACATTTTGGTGGTGCACCCGTCGGTGCCCGCCAACAACGTGCCAGAGTTCATTCGCTACGCCAAAGACAACCCCGGCAAATTGTTTTACGGCTCATCGGGCACCGGCAGCACCTACCACCTGGGCTCCGAGATGTTTGCCAGCATGACCAAAACACAGCTCGGCCATGTGCCCTACAAAGGCCAAGGCCCCGCCGCGCAAGATTTGTTGGCAGGCCACATCCAGTTGATGTTTGATGCCTTCAACTCCGCCGTTCCCAACATCAAAGCCGGCCGCGTCAAAGCCTTGGGCATTGCCAGTGCCAAACGTCACCCCGAGTTGCCCGACTTGCCCACCATCAGTGAGCAAGGCGTGCCGGGTTATGTCACTACCATTTGGTTGGCCTTTTACTTGCCTGCCAAAACGCCCACGGCCATCGTTGACAAGATGAACCAAGATTTGCGCACCATCATGCAACGTGCTGATGTGCGCGAACGCTTCAACAAACTCGGCATGCAAGCCGTGACATCGTCCACCCAAGAGCTGGACAGTGTGTTGAAGCAAGAACTCGCGCAATGGTCACGTGTGGTCCGCGAAGCCAATATCAAACCTGAATGACGGAGACATCCATGAAAAAAATCACCACCACCTTGCTGCTCAGCCTAGCGGCCCTCACCAGCTTTGCCGCCGAGGAGTACCCCACCAAACCTGTCTCCATCGTGGTGGCCTACGCACCGGGTGGCCAGGGCGATGTGTTTGCCCGCTTGGTCAGCGAAAAGCTCTCCACGGTTTATAAACAACCCGTGGTGGTGGACAACAAACCCGGCGTCTCTGGCACCGTCGGCACACGCATCGCGGCCAAAGCGAAAAACGATGGCTATACCTTGCTGCTGGGCCAGACCGGTGAAATCACGGTGAACCGCTTGCTGATCAAAGACATGGGCTATGACCCGATGAAGGAGTTGGTCCCCGTGGTGCTGATTGGCAATGCGCCCCTGATCATGCTGGCCCCTGCCGATGCGCCCTACAACACGGTGCAAGAGTTCATCCAACTGGCACGCGCCAAACCGGGCGAGTTCAGCTATGGCTCGGTGGGCGCTGGCACGCCGGGTCATTTGTCGGCGGTGGCGTTGGGCCTGGGTGCCAAGCTCAACATGGTGCACATCCCCTACAAAGGGGTGGGCCCCTTGCTGTCTGATTTGATGGCGGGCCGTTTGCAAGCCTTCTTCAGCAGCGCCTCGGCGGCCATGCCGCAAATCAAAGGCGGCAAGCTCAAGGCCTTGGGTGTCACCACCCCCAAGCGCATGAACTCCCTGCCTGAGGTGCCCACCATTGCCGAATCGGGTCTGCCGGGCTTCAGCTACACCCTGTGGGGTGGTTTGTTTGCCCCAGCAGGCACGCCCGCCGCTGTGATTGACAGCTTGAACCGCGAAGTCAATGCCGTGTTGGCCCTGCCCGAGATTCGCTCGCGTCTGGAAGCCGACAACGTGGCTGTACCCAAAAACACCCCTGCAGAATTTGCAGCCTATGTCAGGGCAGAGTCCGTGAAGTTTGAAAAGCTCGTGACGGATGCCAACGTGAAAGTAGATCAGTGATATGAAGATTGTTGTATTGCCGGGTGACGGCATTGGCCCAGAAACCATGGCCGTCACGGTGGAGGTGCTGCAAGCCGCCTCCGACAAGTTTGGTTTGAAGTTAGCGTTGATGCATGACATCGCAGGCCACGACAGCCTGCAACAGCATGGCGCAACGGTCACGCCCGCCTTGTTGGAAAAAGTTAAAACAGCCGATGGCTTGATGCTCGGCCCCATGGCCACCTATGACTTCAAAGACGAAGCCAAGGGCGAGATCAACCCGTCCAAATTCTTTCGCAAAAGCCTCGACCTGTTTGCCAACATTCGCCCGTCCCGCACCTACCCCGGTGTGAAGACCATCACCTCGCCGTTTGATCTGGTGGTGGTGCGCGAGAACACCGAAGGCTTTTATGCCGACCGCAACGTGGAGTCGGGCAACAGCGAGATCTTGGTGACCCCAGATGTCGCCATCTCCTTGCGCCGCATCACGCGGGAGTGCTGCGAGCGCATCGCCCGCAGCGCGTTCCAGTTGGCGATGCAACGCCGCCAACACCTGACCTTGGTGCACAAACACAATGTGCTCAAGATCACCGATGGCATCTTCTTGGATGCCTGTCACCGCGTGGCCACTGAGTTCCCCGAGGTGGTGGTGGACGACTTCATCGTCGACGCCATGATGGCGCACGTCGTGCGCGCGCCCGACCGCTTTGACGTGATCGTCACCACCAATATGTTTGGTGACATCTTGTCCGACCTGACCGCTGAACTCTCGGGCAGCTTGGGGCTGGGTGGCTCACTCAATGCGGGCTTGCACAATGCCATGGGCCAAGCGGCGCATGGCTCGGCCCCTGATATCGCCGGGCAAGACATTGCCAACCCGTTTTCACTCGTCACCTCGGCGGCCATGCTGTTGGGTTGGCATGCGCAGCGCAGTGGCAACGCCGCTTATTTGCAAGCCTCACGCGCCATTGAAGACGCCATCACGGCGTGTATTGCGGCGGGGGAATCGACCCGTGACATTGGCGGCAAGTTGGGCAC
>CANGML010000132.1 GCA_947454585.1 Comamonadaceae bacterium | reverse complement strand
GTTGCTCCTTCGGCGCTGCCCAGCACGCGGTGGCGTTGGCAGTCTCTCCCGATCACATGTCGACACGAGGTCGAATCAATTCGTGGATATTTTAATCAGCAAAAAACCTTTCAACAAGCGCGACCCAATAGGCCGCACCCGTGGCGATGATGTCATCGTTGAAGTCGTAGCCAGGGTTGTGCACCATGCAAGCCCCTGCGGAGTCCCCAGCGCCGTTGCCAATCAGCAAGTAGCTGCCGGGTATTCGCTCCAGCATGAAGGCGAAGTCTTCACTGCCCGTCAAGGGAGGGCCTTGCAGGGTCACACGATCTGCGCCCACCAAATCCAGCCCGACTTGGCGTGCAAAGTCAGTCTGCGGTAATGCATTCACCAACACGCAATAGCCAGGACGCCAATCGATGTCGACCGTCACGCCAAAACTCTCGGCCTGCGCGCTCACCAACTCTTTGATGCGTTGCGCCAACAAACGGCGCACATCAGGATCCAGCGCACGCACGCTGAGCTCGAGCGTGGCCAAGGCGGGAATCACGTTGTTGGCTTGCCCCGCATGCAAAGCGCCCACGGTGACGACTGCGGTGTGCAGCGGGTCCACGTTGCGCGAGACGATGGTTTGCAGCGCCATCACGATGGACGCGGCGGCCACCAGAGGGTCCGCCGCACGGTGCGGCATGGCGCCATGCCCCCCCGTGCCATGCACGCGAATCGTGGCGTAATCACTCGACGCCATGGCAGGCCCATCACGAAACACCAACTGCCCCGCGGGTACGCCGGGCATGTTGTGCATGGCAAAGATGGCATCACACGGGTGTTGTTCAAACAACCCATCAGCCATCATGCGCAGCGCGCCGCCCCCGCCCTCTTCTGCGGGTTGAAAAATCAAATGCAAGGTGCCGTTGAAGGTCGGCTCTTGGGCGATGGCTTTAGCCGCTGCCAACAACATGACTGTGTGGCCATCGTGACCGCAGGCATGCATCACACCGGATGTCACGCTGCGCCATGACACGCCTGTCGCCTCGTCAATGGGCAAGGCATCCATGTCGGCGCGCAGACCCAAGCGGCGCTTGGTGTTCCCCTGCTGATCCCCCCGCTGCAACGTGCCTACCACGCCGGTACCGCCCAAGCCGCGGTGCACGCTGTAGCCCCAGCTCTCGAGTTTGGCGGCGACCAAATCAGCCGTGCGGTGCTCTTCAAACGCCAGTTCAGGATGGGCGTGAATGTCGCGACGCAGCTGGATAAATTCGCCCACGCGGTCGGTGAGCGCCTCACGCAAATACGTCATCTCACTGAGGCTGCAAGTCGATCGACTTGGCAATGGCGCGGAACTGCGCCGTGCCATCGACGTAGGCTTTGCCCACGGCCTGGAGCGACAAGGGTTTGGCCACCAACTGGCTGTTCGCCTCGAGGCCGGTACGCACGGCAGGATCGGTCAACGATTCGGTGATGGCTTTGTGGATGGTCTGCACCACGGCCTCTGGCGTGTCTTTCTTGACGAAATAACCGGTCCAGATGTTGAAGGTGAAGCTCTTCAAGGATTTGCTTTCGCTGATCGCGGGGTAATCTTTGACGGACTCCAAGCGCTCGCTGTTGAGCATGGCCAACACCTTGAGCTTGCCCTGCTTTTGCAGCTCGTCATAGGCTTTGCCATAAGGAGCCAAGAAAATGTCGACCTGACCGCCCAACAAATCTTGGTTGGCGGGCGCCGCACCTTTGTACGGCACATGCGTCATGGGAATGTTGGTCACCTTGGACAGGTGCTCGCCCAGCAAGTGATAGAACGAGCCTGGGCCCACGCTGGCGTAGGTGATGGGGCGGCCTTCTTTGGCCTCTTTGCGGGCGTAGTCCAAAAATTCATCGACGTTGTGCACAGGCAAATCCTTGCGTGCCAAAAATCCAATTTGTGCCGTCGCGATCATCTGCACCAAGCGGAAATCCTCGCTCTTGAACTTGACCGCCGAGATCGCCAAGGGCGCCAAGATCAATTCATTGGGCGACCCCTGGAAAATGATCTGTCCGTCGGCAGGCGCATTCAACACCTTTTGTGCCGCAATCGAGCCACTCGCGCCCCCTAAGTTTTCCACGATCACAGGCTGCCCCAAGTTTTTCGACAAGGTGTTGTTCACTGTGCGCGCGATCACATCCGACAAACCACCCGCGGGGTAAGGCACCATCAGACTGACGGGCTTGCTGGGGTAGGTCTGCGCGCAGGCAGCGCCAGCGATCAAAAAGCCACTGAGTGAGGCGACAAACAAAGTTGCCCAGCGATTGCGTGATGTCGACATGCTTGAACTCCAAAGATGGTTGCTGTATCAGTATCGTAAAAAGCAATTTCTATAATGTCTAATGCATTCTTATCGAGACTTGTATAACTTTTATGCATAGTTAATGCCATGACCTTGGTGCAACTCAAACACTTCATTGAACTGGCGCGGATCGGTTCGTTCAGTCGCGCCGCTGACAAACTGCACCTCACACAGCCCGCCTTGAGCCGCAGCATCAAGGCACTGGAGGATGAGCTGGGGCAAGCCGTGTTTGACCGCGTTGGGCGACTGATTGAACTTACACCCTTTGGGCAACATATCCTGTCGCGTGCACAAGGCTTGGTGGATGAAGCGCAAGAGTTGCGCATCAGCGCCCAACAGCTCCAACAAGGGGAGATCGGCAGTCTGCGCATCGGTTTGGGGTCTGGCCCCGGCGCGCTGCTGATGACACCGTTGATGATGTTCATGGCCACCGAGCATCCCAAGGCCCATTTGGATATTTCCAGAGGCAGCACTGCCTTATTGGTGCAAGCCCTGCGCGAACGTCAACTCGATGGCTTGGTGTTGGACATTCGCTCTTTGACACCTCATGCTGATTTAAAAGTGGACGTTCTCCAAGAGATGAAAGGCAGCTTCATGTGCCGCAAAGCACATCCACTAGCCAAAAGAAAACAAGTGCCATTTGCGGCACTGCGCGATTTTCCGATTGCCTCCACGCCCTTGAGCGACGAAGTGGCGCGCATTTTGATGGAGCGTTACGGCCCAGAAGCCCATCCTGACACCTTGGTCAACTTGCGTTGCGAGGAGATCTCGAGCTTGCTTGATGTCGCGCGCACCAGCGATGCCGTGGTGTTGGCGATTCGCCAAGCGGCACCGGATTTGGTGGAACTCCCCGTGTTTCCAGCGCTCAATGCCAAGGCACGCTTTGGCCTGGTCACCATGGCCTCACGCAGCGAAGCCCCATTTCTGGGCAAGTTGCGCAAGCTGATGCGCGGCATACTCACAGACACCTAAGGCATGTTGAACCAATCTGCCACACTCAGCACATGGAACACCAAGACCTCTCCCCCTGGCGCATCAAACCCAACAGCGATGTCAAACTGCGGGACATCGAGACACTGCCCAAAAGCAAGGAACTGCCCTCTGCTGATGAATGGCAGAACCAACTCAGCAAATTAGGCGACAAGCTCAACAAACTACAAGGTACCTTGCATGCAGGCAAAAGCCAAGGGCTGTTGCTGGTCCTGCAGGGCATGGACACGGCAGGCAAAGACGGTTTGATTCGGAGCGTCTTCACCCACATCAGCCCCTTGGGGGTACGCGCCGAAGCCTTTGGTGCACCCAGCGATGTAGAGAAAAGCCACGACTTCTTGTGGCGTATCCACCAAAAAACACCAGCCTTAGGTGAAATGGTGATCTTCAATCGCAGCCACTATGAAGATGTCTTGGTGACCCGCGTGCGCGGCTGGATTAAAAAAGACACCTGCGTCAAACGCTACCAGTACATCCAAGATTTCGAGGCCATGCTGCAGGATGCAGGCATCACCCTCGTCAAGTGCTATTTGCATATCTCTAAAGCAGAGCAAAAGAAACGCTTGCAAGCGCGCCTCGACGACCCACACAAACACTGGAAGCTACAACCCTCAGACTTTGAGGACCGTCAACTCTGGGCTAAGTTTGAGCAGGCTTATGAAGAAGCGTTATCGGCCACCAGCACCGCAGAGGCACCTTGGTATGTGGTGCCCGCGGACTCTAAACCCTATCGCGATTTGTTTGTGGCGGACCTGCTGGTGCAAACCTTAGAGAACATGAAGCTCAGCATGCCCACGCCCTTGTTTGACCTCTCAAAGGTCAAGCTGGATTGAGTCGTTACACCCACGCGCTCAGCGCTGTTGCAACAACTGCGCGGCAACCGACACCGCAATCACCTCGGGCTCTTTCCCCGTGATGCCTGCCATCCCAATTGGGCAGGTGATGAACGCCAGCTCTTCGGCAGTAAAGCCTTTGGCTTCCAGCCGGTGTTGAAAGGTGGCCCATTTGGTTTGGCTACCAATCAGGCCTACGAATTTCAAATCTCCCTGCAAGCGTTGGCGCTTCAGGCAGGCAGCCACCACGTCTAAATCTTCGGCATGGCTGAAGCTCATGATCAGCACCGATGTACCGCTGGGCAAATCGGCCACGGCGGCATGCACGGGGTCCGAGTGCTCGCAAGTCACATTGGGTGGCAACTGTGCTGGGAAAATTTCGTCTCGGCTATCCACCCACTGCACGTGGTAGGGCAAGGCGCTCAGCACATTCACCAAGGCGCGCCCCACATGGCCGCCGCCAAAGAGCGCCAAGGCTTGGCCGTTGGCGAGCAAGCGTTGTTGGAGTGCGGGCGCGTCTGCGGCGCTGATGGCCTCGAACTTCAAATGCACCACGCCGCCGCAGCATTGGCCCAAAGCAGGGCCCAGCGCGTAGCGGGTGGTGAGGGTGTTGTCTTCGTGAGTGGCCGTGCTGCGTGTGTTTTCAGAAGCAGGCCGAGTCAACAGCGCCCGTGCTTCGGTGATGGCTTGAAACTCCAAATGCCCGCCACCAATGGTGTTCACCAAAGTCTGCGGGAACACGGCCATCCAAGCGCCTACCTCACGTGGGCCCGAGCCTTGCACGCTGTCGACCGACACCAACACGCCATCGGCCTGTTGGAGTTGTTGCAACAACTCAGCGGTGTGGCGGGGCACGAACTTGTTTAAGCCGCGGCTTTGGCCTTGACGGCTTCGCAGGCCATCAAGATGCGCTCAGGGGTAGCAGGTGCATCCATGTGCACCACCGCTTGGTGGTCAGCGCTGGCAGCCACGGCATCGCGCAAAGCGAAGAAGGCCGACAAGCCCAACATCAGGGGCGGCTCGCCCGTGGCCTTGCTGTTGAACGGGGTCGGCTTGTTGTTTTGGTTCTCAAACAAGGACACCTTGAAGTGCTCCGGAATGTCACCCGCCACAGGAATCTTGTAGGTGCTGGGGCCGTGCGTGAGCAGCTTGCCTTTTTTGTCCCAAATGCACTCTTCCATGGTGAGCCAGCCCATGCCTTGCACATACGCGCCTTCGATTTGGCCTTTGTC
>CANGML010000131.1 GCA_947454585.1 Comamonadaceae bacterium | reverse complement strand
GGCACATCGAAGCGCGTTATCGCGTGCTGTTCGAGACCTCGCCCGAAGCCGTCTTGATGGTGGATGCGCATTCGTTCCGCTTGATTGAAGCCAACGCGGGCACCCAAGCACTCTTCAAAGATGCGGGCAAACGACTGGTAGGCCGCGATTTCCGTGAGTGCTTTGAGCCTGCCAGCCAGGGCGAAGTTCAATCCCTGCTCAGGACGGCTTTGGCAACCGGAAGAATTGAAATGTGTTCGGCCACCTTAGCGGGGTCTTCCCTCCCCCTCACGGTCTCGACCACCGTGTTTAGACAAGAAGGTGGCGCGCAATTTTTGGTGCGCCTGACCCAACGTGAGCCCTCTGCGGCCTCACACCTGACGGTCGATGCCTCGCTGGTGTTGAGTGAAGCCTTAGAGCACTTCCCCGATGGATGGCTGCTGACAGACACATCCGGCACTGTCAAAAGTGTGAATGAAGAAGGCATGGCGCTGCTGGGGCTGACCTCGACGACGCAAGTGGTGGGCCAATCCCTAGACGGCTGGTTGATCCGCGGTGCAGTGGATTGGGGGGTCATCAACACCTCCTTGAAACAACACAAACCCGTCAGAAACTTCGCCACCGAAGTCAGAACCCTCTCAGGCATGACATTGCCTGTCGAGATTTCAGGCGTGTATTTGGCCAAGCCAGAGCCCCTGTTTGTGATCTTCGTCAGAGACATCAATCGTCGTTCGCCGTTGAGCGCTGCGCCGTCTCAAGCATTGCCCAACCCTTTTGCAGACTTGTCCCAATTGGTGGGTCGCCGTCCGATCAAAGACATCGTCGGCGACACCGTCGATACGATTGAACGCATGTGTATTGAGGCCGCCCTCGAGCTCACGCACAACAACCGTGCCTCTGCCGCTGAAATGCTGGGGCTTTCGCGCCAAAGCCTGTATGTGAAGTTAAGAAGATTCGGCATTTCCTCTGAAAACGATTTAGACATAGACGCCAGCGCTTGAATGAAGTAATCCTAAAGATTGACGCTCTACCCTCTGTGCGCTCTCTTTGTCTTAGACACATTAGGGTTATTGATAGTGGCAAGTCGTCTGGAAATTGTTAAAAATGAATCCAGTTAGCGGATCGAAAAGCTATTTTGCTGGTGAACAAGACCCACGATCAAACTTCTGCTTGAAGGCACGCTGACATTCCATTAGGGATTTGAATGTCTAAGCTGAGTAGTCAACAGCGATTGATGGATACGTCATCAGCAAATGATGAGTGCCAAGAATCTATTCAGGATGTCATCAGTCAGCAACTCATCCCGAGGCTTTTAAATTCCCAAATCTACAGCGAGCGCTTGGCCTTACCCGAGGTTTCAGGTTCGAACGAAGCGGCATTGCTGGAGTTCGATGACTTCACGGATGCCTGTCGACAAGGGGATTCGCTGCGTGTGAACCAGATTGTGGATTCTCTGAGCGCGCAAGGTCTGACACAGGAGAGAATTTTCCTTGACTTGATCACCCCAGCAGCCAGACATTTAGGCAAGCTTTGGGAAAGCGACTTGTGCAGTTTCACGGACGTGACCTGTGGTTTAGCGCTCATGCATCACGTCATCTACCGTTTGGGCTATGAATTTCGAGATGGCCCCACTGTCAAGGGCGAGCAGACCAGCGTGATGATGTGTTGCGCGCCAGGCTCCATGCATCTTTTAGGCGTCAGCATTGTGGGCGATTTATTCCGCCGCGAAGGTGCGAACGTGGTGATTGAAATTTCCTCCTCCGAGCAAGAGTTGGTCCGTGCCGTGGCGAACGAATGGTTTGATGTGATTGGGATTTCTGTCGCCCTTGAATCCCAGTTGCTTCAACTGAAATCACTGGTTCAGAAGTTAAGAGAAAGCTCGGGCAATCCCAACGCCAAAATACTTTTAGGTGGACCGATTTTCATGTTGGTGCATGTGACCGCCGATATGTTTGGTGCAGACCTGATTTCCACCAACGCACCGCATGCCGTGTCTTTTCTCAAGAGCTTTGCGGCTAAATAAGCGTCCCCTTGTCGTCAAGCCCGTCGTGGCATTTTCCAAGGCAGCATCAGCTGCACTGGCCAGGACACCAGTCTAGGAATATCCAAGGTTTCGTGAACGGCCGTGAGGTCTTCCCCCAGAAGCCTTGTTTTCAGCAGGGACCGCGCATAAAACGGCGTATCTTCCAGGGTGCTCACTATTTCGGGCCCTGCGCCTGATTCACTGCACATGGCGCGTTGAATGCGCCACGCTGAGGCGGGCAAGGGGTAACGCCCCGGCGCCTCAAAGGCTTGGTGACTCCCGTCTGGAGAAAAGCGTTGGGACACCACACGGCCTGGCCCATTTTTGGGCCTCACGTCATACACCACACTGGTATCGCCATTGGCCATTTCTGCTCTGGCCCAGTCCCAATCCCAAAAGCCCCGGTCAACCGGCTCATCACCTTCATTGGAATCCATGTAGGCGTGCCCACGCCAACTCAAGCCTGGGCTGTCCATCTCCACGTGGACACGTGAGCAAGGGGCAATCGGGCCCCATCGATGGCGACCTTCGTTGTCTAGGGCCGTGACGAAGCGACAGAGTCCCTCAGGGCGAACCGTCACACGGCCTCTCACCCGCTTTGGCCAAGGCACATTGACCTCATCGATGTCAATGATCAATTCTTGACCGGTCCATTGCAAACGACTGGGCCCAATTTGGTAGTGGTGGGCGCTACGTTGGATGTGCTGACGACCGCGCTCGGTCATGGTCCAACGTCGACCGCCCTTGCCATACAAGGCCACATTCAACGCACAAAAATTTTCTGGGTCTGCCACGCCCCCATGCAGGCGACGGGCCAGCGCGTAGTAAGGCGAGAACACGCTGCCGACAAAAGCGATGATGGACAAGCCATAAGCGCCGTCATCACTCAACGCATCGACATACCACCAGAGATAACCACCCGGCGGGACAGTTTGGTCAAACCGAGGTCCTCCATCAGTGTCGCGGCCGCCAATCGTCCCGACATGGCCGCCATCGGGACGCCCGGCCCCGGATGCACGCTCCCCCCCGCCGTGTACAGACCCGGCACTTTGCTGCGCGCAGAGGGGCGACGAAAGGCCGACATCCAACCGTGTGTCGCTTGGCCGTACAGCGCGCCCCCACTGCCCGGAAAGCGTTGGGCAAAGTCCTGCGGCAAGGTCCGAACCACCTGCTGCGGCAAGACGTCGATCGCCAAGCCACAGCGACGCATCAGCGCCATACTGCTTGATTCGCATGCTTGTATCTCCGATAAGTTGAAGGGATGGGTGTCGCCATCTGCGGGGGCATTGACAAGGCAGAAAATTCGTTCGGCCTCGGCTTGCGCCAGTCCGGTGTCGTCACGGTCTTGCGCGCAAACATATACCGTGCCTTGCGAAGGCAATTGGCGTTTGTGAAAAATATCGTCAAACTCTGCGCGGTAGTCTTGGTTGAAAAACACGTTGTGTCTGACTAGGGGAAAGCCGCTGGTTTTGGCATGCATCGACAAGGTCAAAGCCGAGAGCGAGCGCTGCTGGGGTCTGACAGGCTTGAAGCTAGTCTTGAGGGTAGGACCGAGCAGGCCGCCAGCCAGCGCGGACACATCGCCGTTAAAAATCACATGCTCAGCCTCGATGATTTCGCCCGTAGAGAGTTGCACCCCACACACACGCCCCTGCGCTGTCATGATCTGTGCACACGCCACCCCATAACGCGACTTCACACCATGACTATGACCTAAATTAGCCAAGGCTGAGGCCACTTGAAACATGCCCCCCTTGACCGACCAGACGCCGTCTAACTCCACCTGCGCAACCAACATCAGGGTGGCAGGCGCAGACCAAGGCGAAGAGCCGCAATACGTGGCATAGCGACCAAACAATTGCTGTAATCGCGGGTCATGAAAATGCCGCCCCAAACTGCGCCATAAACTGGCAAAAGGCCCCAAGCCAGTCAGGGTGGCTAAGCCGGTCAAGCCCAAGTCATTCACCATGCTGAAAAGACTGGGACGCTCGCTACGGATATAAGGTTTTTCTAAGGTGTCGTAGAGCGCACGCGTTTGTTGGCAAAAATTTAAAAACCGACGCGCTTCTTGCGGACTGCTGAATTGCGCAATCGCATCCGCTGTGCGCCTTGTGTCAGAAAACAAATCAAGGGTCTGTGGGCTCGCGTCCCAGGCGTGTCTGGCCAGCACACCCATGGGCTCCAAGGTCAAAATGGACTCGAGCGATGTGCCTAACGCTTCGAGCATTTGGTCTAACACCCAGCGCATGGTGAAAACAGTCGGCCCAGAATCCACCCCCACGCCACCCACCTGCACTTGCCTGATTTTTCCGCCAGGTTGGTTGGCACTTTCAACCAAAGTGACATCAAGTCCGCGATGCGCCAACACCAAGGCACTGACCAACCCACCAATGCCCGCCCCCACCACCACCACGCGAGGCGTGCGCGTGGCGTTATGCATAGTGCTTGCCCCGCCATTGGCCTTGCACTGTCAAAGGGACAAACCGAGCGAACATGGATTCCGAAAAATAACCGTGTTGTTGCGCCGCTTGAATCGCCGCCAAGTGCGCGCCTGTTCGTGCATACGCATTCATGTCTGCCACGCTGTCCCAGATACTGAAAGTGGCTTGGCGGAAAAACGGCGCTTCACCTAAACCGACAGCCAACTGGCATCCATTCACACCCTCTAGCGAGGCTTGTGACGGTGGCGCATGTCGCCAAAAAGCGTGCGCTTTGTTGAACCGGATAGACGCCCGAGTCAACGCTGCCACAGGGCCTTGGCTGGGGGCTTCGGTGTTGGCCTGGAAATGCATACCGTCCCAACTGCCGCGGCATGAAAATGTTTTGAGCGTCACCCAGCACAGCTCATCTGACCGTTGGCGATAGTCACGCGCAAGCGTTGAATCAGTGATGAAATCTTGCGCTGTCTGCGCAGACTCGAACAACGCAAACACACCTTGTCGCGAAGCACTGGGCTTGAGGTCAAAACCCCCGTCATAGCCACTGCCCAATACTTTTGAAAAGATCAAGCCAGGCACGTGCTGCAAGGCGCGAGGTCCTCTCACAATGCGTGACCAGCCCCACAGCCTAGAACCCTCTGCAATATCGGCCAACAAGACAACAGCCGTTTGGTCGCTGATTTCCTCTTGTTGTGCATGGCTCATGACTGAATTCCCATTAAAAAAGGCCTGCACCGCAACGGGTGCAGGCCTGATGAGCTGGAGAGTTTAAGGCTTTGCGAGAACTTGGAGTTCTGGAAAGTCTTTCGCCATCGCTGCGCCATAAAGCGGCTTGAAGGCGCCTTGGTGGCAGGTGCTGCAATTGACCTTAGCCACATCACCTTTAGGTCCCAAGCGGTTGGCTGGGAAGGTCTCAGTGAGCGG
>CANGML010000130.1 GCA_947454585.1 Comamonadaceae bacterium | reverse complement strand
TCAGACAGGCTGGAGATCAGACCATCCATGCCCTTGGTGTTGATTTCTTGCGCAAACTGGGTTTTGTAGTTTTCGACCAACCAAATGCCCATGACATTCATGTTGTAGACCTTCCAAGCGCCATCCGCCGACTTCTCGACGCGGTAGTCCAGTTGGATGGGGTCGCCTTTGCCGCGCACTTCGGTTCGCACCAAGACTTCCTTATCGTCAGCAGCCGCACGCAAAGGCTTGAGCGCAATGGTTTGATCGCTCACCTGACCCAAAGCCCCCGAGTAGGTGCGGACCAGCAAAGTTTTGAACTCTTCTTGCAAACGCTTTTGCTGTTCAGGGGTGGCTTGTCGCCATGCTGGCCCAGTGGCTGAGGCTGTCATCCGCGAAAAGTTGACGTGGGGCATCACGCGTTGATCGACCAAGGTGATGATCTTGTTGATGTCGCCGTTTTTGATGGACTTGTCGGCCTTGATGGCGTCCAAGATGTCCGAAGACACACGCTTGATGAAGGCATCCGCCGCTTCATCAGCCGCACGCGCAAGGCCTGTCATGCCCAAAGCAAGAACAGCCATACATGCCAAAACAGAAAAAGAGCGGCGAGACAAGAAGCGATTCATGATTTCAAGGTCCAATAAATTCAAAGCTGATTCAACAACGCCTGAGCCGCTTACTTGGCTGACGGCGAGGTGGGTTCGGCGCTGGGATCGACTGCGTCGACTTCGTCGGGCGGATTGCCGTCATACACCTGGTTGCGGCGGTATTGCAAATAAGCGTCACGTGTGAACGTGTACTTGTCGATCGCCGCCTCAGACAACAAATTACCGGCATCCAAAAGGCTTGCGCGTTTGTCTATGATGCGCACGCCCAAGGCACTGTTGCGGGTGGCGATGTGGTCGAGGTTGCGCACAAAGTCCACCGACGTGTCGACGGGCATACCGGCCGTGTCGCGCAGGGTAGATGGCCCAAACAAGGGCAACACCACATAGGGACCGTTGGGCACCCCCCACACGGCTAAGGTTTGTCCAAAGTCTTCGGGGTGTCGCTCTAGGCCAATTTCAGTGGCGACATCAAATATGCCGTAGATACCCAACACGCTGTTGACCACCGAGCGCATCAAAGACTCTGCCGTGTCGCGCCCTTTGAGTTGCAAGCCATTGTTCACCGTGGACCAAATATCCGACAAGTTGTTGAACACGTTATGCACGCCGGTTTGCACCAGCTGAGGCGTGACATCGCGATAGCCCTTGGCCGCAGGTTTGAGCACGTTGTCATCCAACGACTCGTTGAACTTGCTGATACTGCGGTTCATGGGCTCTAAAGGATCTTTGGGGTTGGCATTCGGACCGGAGGCACAGCCAGCAGCCAATGCCAACCAAGCCGCCACCGCGACCATCGCCATCCCACGTGGTGAGCACAGCAACATCACTTGGCTCCCTTTTCTGGCTCTGCTGCCTTGTTGTACAAGAACTGGCTGATCAGGTTTTCTAGCACCACGGCTGATTGCGTGGCTTGAATGCGGTCTCCGTTGGCCAAGTTGTCCGCTTCGGCACCGGCTTCAATGCCAATGTATTGCTCACCCAACAAGCCGCTGGTGAGAATTTTCAAGGAGCTGTCTTTGGGAAATTGGTAACGGCTCTCAATGCTCAACGTCACGGTCGCTTGGAATGTTTTGTCATCAAATTTGACCGACTCCACGCGCCCCACCACCACACCCGCGCTCTTCACGGCGGCTTGGCGCTTGAGGCCCCCAATGTTGTCAAAGCGCGCGCTGACCAAATAATTGGACTCAAAGCTCATGCTCAACAAATTGGCGGACTTCAAGGCTAAAAATAATATGGCCGCTGCGCCCAAGAGCACAAACAAACCGACCCATACATCAACTTTGGAGCGTTGCATAGCTTCCTCGATTCATCAAATACTGAACATCAGGGCGGTGAGGATGAAGTCCAACCCCAACACCGCCAACGAAGCGACCACGACCGTCTTGGTCGTCGCACGCGAAACACCTTCGGGCGTGGGCTGGGCTTCATAGCCTTGCAACAGCGCCACAAACGTGACGGTCACACCAAACACGATGCTCTTGACCACGCCATTGCCCACGTCTTTCCAAACGTCGACGCCACCTTGCATTTGGCTCCAGAACGAGCCGGCGTCCACGCCAATCATCAGCACGCCCACCATCCAGCCACCCAAAATCCCCACGGCACTGAACACGGCCGAGAGCAACGGCAAAGCAATGATGCCGCCCCAAAAACGCGGCGCCAAAATGCGGCGCACGGGGTCAACGGCCATCATGTCCATGGCGCTGAGTTGTTCGCCCGCCTTCATCAAACCAATTTCGGCAGTCAGAGAAGTGCCGGCGCGACCGGCAAACAACAAGGCACTGACCACTGGCCCGAGTTCACGCACCAAACTCAGCGCGACCAACAAGCCTAAGGCCTCCGACGAGCCGTAGCGTTGCAAGGTGTAGTAGCCCTGCAAGCTCAGCACAAAACCGACAAACAAACCCGAGACGGCGATGATGGCCAAGGAGTAATTACCCAAGAAATGCACTTGGTCGCGCACCAAGCCAAAACGGCGCATGTTGCTGCCAAACAAGCCCATCAAACGAATGAACAAGCGCGCACCCAACCCCAAACCGGCGAGGTAACTGCGAATGGCAAAACCTAGGTTGGCAATGAAGCTCATGCCTCGCCCTCCACACCAAAGTCTTGCGCCACAGAGGGGCCGGGGTAGTGAAAACGCACCGGACCATCGGGGGCTGCGGTGACAAATTGCTTGACCAAGGGGTCGTTGCTGTGTCGCACCTCGTCAGGGGTGCCCTGCGCCGCGATCTTGCCGTTGGCCAACACAATCACCTGGTCTGCAATGTGGAAGGTCTCATCCAAATCGTGCGACACGATGACGCTGGTCAAGCCCAAGGTGTCGTTGAGTTGGCGTATCAAACGGGCGGCCGTGCCGAGAGAAATAGGGTCTAGGCCTGCAAAGGGTTCGTCGTACATCACCAACTCAGGGTCCAAGGCCATGGCACGCGCCAAGGCAACGCGACGCGCCATCCCGCCCGAGACTTCGCTGGGCATCAAATCGCGCGCACCGCGCAAACCCACAGCTTCGAGCTTCATCAACACGATGTCGCGAATCATGGATTCGCTCAAGTCGGTGTGTTCGCGTAAGGGAAAAGCCACGTTGTCAAACACGCTCAAGTCAGTGAACAACGCGCCAAACTGGAACAGCATGCCCATGCGACGCCGCACAGCGTACAAATCGGTCGCATTGAGGGAGGCCACTTCTTGGCCATCAAACGTCAGGCTGCCCGATTGCGCCCGGTATTGCCCACCGATCAGGCGTAACACCGTCGTCTTACCGCCGCCCGAAGCCCCCATCAGGGCCGTGACTTTGCCGCGCGGAATGGTCAGCGTGATGCCGTCCAAAATCACGCGCTCGCCGTAGCCAAAACGCACATCGTGCAGTTCGACCAAGGACTCGGGATGGGCAGGTAATGAAGAAGTAGGGGTCATAGAAACAAAAGCCGACCTGTTGTTGACAACAGGCCAGCTTCAGTTATTTTAATTGCAAGCCTGGACTGGCTTGGCAAATGGACAAATCAGCGAGGCAGGTCACTTGCGCCCATCAAGAACTCGTCCACCGCACGGGCCGCTTGACGGCCTTCACGGATGGCCCACACCACCAAGGATTGACCGCGGCGCATATCGCCCGCAGCAAACACTTTGTTGACATTGGTGGTGTAGCCGCCCGTGAATTCTGTCGTGGCCTTGGCGTTGCCGCGTGCGTCTTTGTCAACGCCGAAACCGTCAAGAATAGTGGCCACAGGGTTCACAAAGCCCATCGCCAACAACACGAGGTCAGCCTTGATAATTTCTTCGCTACCAGCCACTTCAACCATCTTGCCGTCTTTCCATTCGACGCGCACGGTTTTCACGCCGGTCACTTGGCCGTTCTGACCCACAAACTCTTTGGTGGAGATGGCGAACTCGCGCTTGAGCAAGCCTTTTTCAGCGCTCTCGTCGTGGCTAGAGCTGGTGCGCAACTTGAGCGGCCAATAAGGCCACACCAAGGGTTTGTTTTCATGCTCGGGGGGCATGGGCATCACTTCGAACTGCACCACACCGGCCGCACCGTGGCGTGTGCTGGTGCCCACGCAGTCAGAGCCGGTGTCACCACCGCCAATCACCACCACGTGTTTGCCATCGGCGCGCAATTGCTCTTTGAGCTTGTCGCCAGCATTGACCTTGTTTTGTTGGGGCAAGAACTCCATCGCGAAGTGAATGCCTGCCAAATCGCGACCAGGGGCGGGCAAGTCGCGTGACTGCTCAGAGCCACCGGTCAACAACACGGCGTCAAAGTCTTTTTGCAGCTGAGCGGGGCTGATGGTGTCTTTGGCCCAATTGGTGACCTTAGAGCCCTTGGGCAATTCGCCCACCATGACGCCGGTGCGGATGGTCACGCCTTCGGCTGTGAGCTGTTGAGCACGGCGATCGATGTGCGACTTTTCCATCTTGAAGTCTGGAATGCCATAGCGCAGCAAGCCACCGATGCGGTCGTTCTTTTCGAACAAGGTCACGTCGTGGCCCACACGTGCCAACTGCTGTGCAGCCGCCATGCCGGCAGGGCCAGCGCCGACCACTGCTACTTTTTTACCGGTCTTGTGCTTGGCTGGTTTGGGGAGCACCCAGCCTTCGGACCACGCTTTGTCGATGATGGCGTGCTCGATGGACTTGATGCCCACCGCATCGCCATTCACGTTCACCACGCACGCCGCTTCGCAAGGGGCGGGGCAAATGCGTCCCGTGAATTCGGGAAAGTTGTTGGTGCTGTGCAGCACATCAATCGCGTTCTTCCAATCGGCTTGGTAGACCAACTCGTTGAAATCCGGAATGATGTTGTTGACTGGGCAACCGTTGTTACAAAACGGTGTGCCGCAGTCCATGCAACGCGCCGCTTGCGCCTTGGCCTGTTGGTCGTCCAAACCAATCACAAATTCGTCGTAGTTTTTCAAGCGCTCTTTGACGGGCTTGTACCCCTCTTCGATGCGCTCAATTTCCATAAAGCCAGTGATTTTTCCCATGATTCACATCCTATTTATTTGGCGGCCACGGCCTTCTTGGCAGAAGCAGCAGGGGCTTTGGCCGTCTTGGCTGCGTTCAACTCACCCAAAGCACGCTTGTATTCGTTGGGGAAGACTTTGACGAACTTGGCACGCGCGGTGTCCCAGTTGTCCAGCAAGTCGCGGGCGCGCTTGGAGCCGGTCCAACGGTGGTGGTCTTCGAGCAACTTCTTGAGCTGCACTTCGTCCGCTTGGTCGCGGTGCCAAATGGCGCGAGGCAAGGTGTCGGTTTGCTCAGCCGTGGTCAGCACTTTTTCCATGGAGACCATGGCGGTGTTGCACTTCTTGCTGAACTGGCCGTCTTCGTCGTACACATACGCGAT
>CANGML010000129.1 GCA_947454585.1 Comamonadaceae bacterium | reverse complement strand
CTCCTAGATCGAATTTAGATCATTGGGTGAAAAACACTTCGCACGGGTTTTTGTGTGCAAAGCGATTCATGGCGCTGGACCCGGGTCCAACCCCAAGACAAGGGTTCGCTCACCACAACACCTCGTGGGTGGGTGTTTGTGTCTGTGGTGAACAAGTGGGGTGACATGTGTGTGTTTAAACCATCAATCCCATGACAGAGCACCACCCGATTGGTACTCAATCACACGGGTTTCAAAGAAGTTGCGTTCTTTCTTGAGGTCGATCATTTCGCTCATCCAAGGGAAGGGATTCTCTTCGTTGGGGAACAGGGCTTCCAAACCGATTTGGGTGGCGCGGCGGTTGGCGATGTAACGCAAGTAACCTTTGAACATCGAGGCATTCAAGCCCAACACGCCGCGAGGCATGGTGTCTTCGGCGTAACGATATTCGAGTTCAACCGCTTGCATGAATAAACCTTTGACCTCTTCTTTGAATTCAGCTGTCCAAAGTTGGGGATTTTCGAGTTTGATTTGGTTGATCAAGTCGATGCCAAAGTTGCAGTGCATGGACTCGTCGCGCAAGATGTATTGGTACTGCTCGGCTGCACCCGTCATTTTGTTTTGACGACCCAATGCCAAGATTTGTGTGAACCCCACGTAGAAGAACAAGCCTTCCATCAAACACGCAAACACGATCAAGGACTTCAACAGGGTTTGGTCTGTTTGCAGCGTGCCTGTGTGGAAGTTGGGGTTCATGATGGCTTCGATGAAGGGAATCAGGAACTCATCTTTGTCGCGGATCGACTTCACTTCGTGGTACGCATTGAAGATCTCACCTTCGTCCAAGCCCAAAGACTCGACGATGTATTGGTAAGCGTGCGTGTGAATCGCTTCTTCAAAGGCTTGACGCAACAAGAACTGGCGGCACTCAGGGGCTGTGATGTGACGATAGGTGCCCAACACGATGTTGTTGGCAGCCAATGAGTCAGCCGTCACGAAGAAACCGAGGTTGCGCATGATCAGGCGACGCTCATCATCGGTCAGACCATTGGGGTCTTTCCAGAGGGCGATGTCACGTGTCATGTTCACTTCTTGCGGCATCCAGTGGTTGGCGCAAGTGGCGAGGTATTTTTCCCAAGCCCATTTGTATTTGAAAGGCACCAACTGGTTCACGTCGGTTTGGCCGTTGATGATGCGCTTGTCTGCGGCTGTCACGCGGCGTGTGCTGGTGGCGGCGACGGGCGCTGCAGTGGCAGTAGCCATGGGCGCCGTTGCGCCATCATTCAACGTGCGAGGGGTCTGTGCAGTCTGCGCGTGCGTTGCAGAAGAAAGAGGTGGGAGTTCCATCGAGCTGCTGAAAGAGCTGCTTGCAAGAGGTGATGGCGATGAGGGCTTGACTTCTTCGTCCCAGGTCAACATAAATAATTATCCAATGTGCGAATTATGAATGCAACGAAGACAAACGCAAAGCGTTGTGTGACTTCGTTGCTCTTTTTTGTTGTGCAAATACAAATGTGCCGTGCGCAAAAATCACTGACACGATTCGCAGGTGGGATCATCCACGCCGCAGAATTTGATGTCGGTCGCAGGGATGGCATTCATTTGCGCTTGTGCGGCAGCAGCAGCCGCCTCAAGTGCGCTCATGCCACCTGTTGCTGGGCCTGAAGACACAGCGTTGTGCGAGCCCGCTTGCACGGTTGATTTCTCAACTTGTTGTGCGCTGGACGTGCGCAGGTAGTACGTGGTCTTCAAGCCGCGCAACCAAGCGAGCTTGTAAGTCTCATCCAACTTTTTGCCAGACGCGCCGGCCATGTAGATGTTGAGCGACTGTGCTTGGTCAATCCACTTTTGACGACGCGATGCCGCTTCGACCAACCAGGTGGGTTCGACTTCAAAGGCGGTGGCGTACAAGGCTTTGATTTCTTGTGGCACGCGATCGATGGCGCGCAGTGAGCCGTCAAAGTGTTTCAGGTCCATGACCATCACGTCGTCCCACAAGCCAAGGCGTTTCAAATCGCGCACCAAGTAGTTGTTGATGATGGTGAACTCACCGGACAGGTTGGACTTGACGGACAAGTTGCCAAAGCAAGGCTCGATCGAGGCGTCCACACCAATGATGTTGGAAATCGTGGCGGTGGGGGCGATGGCCACGCAATTCGAGTTGCGCATGCCGTCTTTGGCGATCTTGGCGCGCAGGGCGTCCCAGTTCATGGTCTTGCTGCGGTCCACTTCTAGGTAGCCACCGCGCGCTTGGGCCAACAGGTCGAGTGAGTCGATGGGCAAGATGCCTTTGTCCCACAGCGAGCCTTTGTAGCTGGCGTATTGGCCTCGTTCTTCAGCCAATTCAGACGATGCCCAGTAAGCGTAGTAGCACACAGCTTCCATGGAACGGTCGGCAAACTCAACCGCTTCTTGGGAAGCGTAGGGCACGCGCATTTGATACAGGCTGTCTTGAAAAGCCATGATGCCCATGCCGACAGGACGGTGACGCAAGTTGGAGTCACGCGCTTTTTTGACTGCGTAGTAGTTGATGTCGATCACGTTGTCGAGCATGCGCATCGCCACTTTGATGGTGCGCTTGAGCTTGTCGTGGTCGAGTTCTTTGCCGTTGGGGCCGTCTTTCAAGTGTTGCGACAAGTTGACGGAGCCCAAGTTACACACCGCAGTTTCGGTGTCGCTGGTGTTGAGCGTGATCTCGGTACACAGGTTAGAGGAGTGCACCACGCCAACGTGTTGCTGAGGTGAGCGCACGTTACAGGGGTCTTTGAAGGTGATCCAAGGGTGACCTGTTTCAAACAACATGGTCAACATCTTGCGCCACATGTCAGTGGCTTGCACAGTTTTGCAAGGCTTGATTTCACCGCGCTTGGCTTTGGCTTCGTAGGCCACATAGGCTTTTTCGAAGTCAGCACCGAACAAGTCGTGCAAGTCAGGCACATCGGAGGGAGAGAACAGGGTCCACTCGCCTTTTTCCATCACGCGACGCATGAACAAGTCGGGGATCCAGTTGGCCGTGTTCATGTCGTGGGTGCGGCGGCGGTCATCACCTGTGTTCTTGCGCAACTCTAAGAATTCTTCGATGTCCAAGTGCCAAGTTTCGAGGTAGGTACACACCGCGCCTTTGCGCTTGCCGCCTTGGTTCACGGCCACGGCGGTGTCGTTCACCACTTTCAAAAATGGCACCACGCCTTGTGATTCGCCGTTGGTGCCCTTGATGTGGCTGCCCAAAGCACGCACGCGTGTCCAGTCGTTGCCCAAGCCGCCTGCAAATTTAGACAGCAGTGCGTTTTCTTTGATCAACTCATAGATGCCATCCAAGTGGTCAGGCACAGTCGACAAGTAGCAGCTGGAGAGCTGTGAGCGCAAGGTGCCGCTGTTGAACAGGGTGGGCGTGCTCGACATGAAGTCAAACGAGGACAGCACCTCGTAGAACTCAATCGCACGGGCTTCGCGGTCGATTTCGTTCAGGGACAAGCCCATCGCCACGCGCATGAAGAAAGCTTGTGGCAATTCAATGCGTGTTTTGCGAACGTGCAAGAAGTAGCGGTCATACAAGGTTTGCAGGCCGAGGTAATCGAACTTCAAGTCACGGTCGGCCTTGAGGGCTGCACCCAAGCGTGGCAAGTCAAATTGCAACATGGCGTTGTCGAGCAAGTCGTTGTCCACGCCTTTTTTGATGAATTGGGGAAAGTATTCCGCGTAGTGTTGGCCCATGTCAGCATGGAGCACCTCTTTGCCCAACACTTCTTTGGCGATGGTGTGCATCAATAAACGTGCCGTGGCGTAGGTGTAGTCGGGGTCTTTCTCGATCAAGGTACGCGTGGCCAAGATAGCGGCCTTGTAGACCTCGTCCATCGGCACGCCGTCATACAGGTTACGCATGGTCTCAGCCAGGATCGGGTCGGGTTTGACATCGGCACCTAAGCCCGCGCAAGAGTCATTGATCAGGCGTTGCAAGTGGTTCACATCCAAGGCCACACGTTGGCCGTTGTCGATCACGTGCAAGGCAGGTGCAGCAGGCGTTTGCTCTTCTTTGATGTGGGCGCGCTCTTGGTTGCGGCGTTCGCGGTACAGCACATAGGCGCGTGCAATTTCGTGGTGACCGCCGCGCATCAAGCCGAGTTCAACTTGGTCTTGCACATCCTCAATGTGGAAGGTGCCGCCGCCAGGACGTGAGCGCATCAAGGCGCGCACCACACCTTGGGTCAAGACTTCCACCATCTCGCGCACGCTGGCAGAGGCCGCGCCTTGTGTGCCGTGCACAGCCAAGAAAGCCTTCATCATGGCGACAGCAATCTTGGCGGGCTCGAAGGGCACCACAGCGCCGTTGCGACGAATGATTTGGTAATGGGCCAGCAACGTGGGGTTCTCCGTCACCACGCGATCTTGCGCGGCAGTGGGGTTACCCATGGGCGTGAAGTGCGAGACGGATTCAACGGTTTGCATGTATTTTTTCCTTGTATTCGAGTCAATGCAGTCTTAAAAAGCGAAGAAACAGACGCTTTTGGGGCGCTTTTCAAAATTCGGTACGACACTATATCTGGTGTTTGGGTCGTTGCCAATACGCTACAGGTAGTGTTTAGATAGAAATTTATTACATTTACGCGATCTTGTCATGCCCCTTGCTTTTTGCGCATTTTCGAACCCGTTGTCGCGCTTAGTATTGGCGGGCGTCGCTGAATAAAAATGAGGCTGAATGCGCGCTCGGGCGGTGTTTGATTCTCTGATCCTTATGACGTCTTGCGTTTAGAGATGAATGCACAAAAATAGGTGCAAAAAAGTTTTTCAGTGCTGCGCTGAAAAATTATTTTTTGATGGCGAAACTGTCATCGGCCCAACCCAAAGATCGCTGCAACAACGCCCAGTCAAATCCTTCGCCGGGGTCTTTTTTGCGATCGGGTGCCACATGCTCGTGACCCGCCATGTGATGCACAGGGTAGTGCTGCGCGATCGCTGCACACACCGCGCTGAGGCTGTCATATTGCGTCGCTTCAAAGGTGTGGCCTTCGAGCCCTTCGAGTTCAATGCCAATCGAAAAATCATTGCAATTGTCACGTCCCAGGTGCTGCGAACGCCCAGCGTGCCAGGCCCGGTCATCGCAGCTGACGAACTGAATCAGCGCGCCGTCGCGGCGAATCACAAAATGGGCGGACACTTCTGCGCCGCGAATCTGTTGGAAATAAGGGTGCGCCTCCCAATCGAGCGTATTGGTAAACAGGGCTTCAATTTCAGGGCCCCCATAGTGACCCGGGGGCAGGCTGATGGAATGCAGCACAACCAAGTCCACGGACATGTTGGGGGGACGAGGTCCAAAGTTGGGTGAAGGCGTGTGACGTGCAAAACGGTACCAGCCGTCCTGCCAAAGGGCTGTGTTGGGCTCAGCCTTCATGCGTTTGGCGATGCGCTTCGCTGCAATACAGCCCGTTTTTGCCACGCAGGGCATCGCCTTCGGGCACATGCGTCCCGCAATGGGCGCAGGGCAGCATCGTTTGCGTGCCGGAGGGGGG
>CANGML010000128.1 GCA_947454585.1 Comamonadaceae bacterium | reverse complement strand
GGCCATGGTCGGAGGCTCCTGGCTGACGCCGGTGGATGTGGTCGAGCGCGGTGATTGGGCCGAGATCACGCGCTTGGCACGGGAAGCCACCCTCATCTCCAACGCCTGTTAATTCAAGCGAAAATCACGGCATGACCCCTTTCGTTCCCCCACAAAAGCGCCAAGCGTGGCTCGCCCTAGAAGCCCTGGCCCAAGGTCCTCAACCGCACTTGCGCGAGTTGCTCAAAAGCCAAGAGCGCAACGCGGCCTTGCACGCCAGCGGCGCGGGCATCAGCATCGACTACGAGCGTCAACGCGTGACCCGCGAAGTCATGGCCCAGCTCTTGGCCTTGGCGGAGGAGTCGCAGGTCATGGCACAAGCGCAAGCCATGTTCCACGGCGAGCCCATCAACGCGACGGAGCAACGTGCGGTGCTGCACGTCGCCCTGCGGGGTAGCCATGTGCCCAACCCGCCTTGGGGCCATGAGATTTCCAAACAAGTGGCCTATGAACTGCACCGCGTCTGTACCTTTGCCGAAAAGGTACGCGAAGGCCACTTGAAAGGCTTTGGTGGCGAGTCCATCACCGACGTGGTCAACCTGGGTATTGGGGGCTCTGACCTCGGCCCCCGCATGACCACCGAAGCGCTCAGCCACTTGACGCGCGACAGCTTCAAGAACAAAGTGCGCGTGCACTATGTGTCCAACGTCGATGCGTGGAGCTTGTACACGGCGCTGGCCTACTTGGACCCCGCACGCACCGCCTTTGTGGTGCAGAGCAAAACCTTCACCACGCAAGAAACCATGACCTTGGCCGCCTCGGCCAAACGCTGGCTCAGCGATGGCGGTTGCCCTGCAGATCAACTGGGCAAACACCTGATTGCGGTGACGGCCAACCCACAAATTTCTGCCACGCAAGGCTTCACACCCGAGCAAACCTTTGGGTTTTGGGATTGGGTAGGTGGCCGTTATTCGGTGTGGTCGGCCATTGGTTTGCCCTTGGCCATCTCCATTGGCGCTTTTGCGTTTCAGGACATGCTGCTGGGGGCACGCGCCATGGACGAGCACTTCATGACCGCGCCGTCGGACCAAAACTTGCCCTTGCTCATGGCTTTGTTTGGCGTATGGAACCGCAATTTCTTGGGTGCCACCACACACAACATTGCGCCCTATGCCTCGCCCCTGGGCAAGTTTGCCTCGTTCTTGCAACAGATGGACATGGAGTCCAACGGCAAAGCCACGCACATCGATGGCAGCCCGGTGCAAGTGGCCACCGCGCCGGTCTTGTGGGGTGGCTTAGGGATCGACGGTCAACACGCCTACTTCCAGCTCATCCACCAAGGCAAACACTTGGTACCGATGGACTTCATTGGCTTGCGCACCGAGCGCAGCCCGCTGCCATTTGCAGCCGAGCACCACCGCGTGGTCTTGCTCAATATGCAAGCCCAGGCACAAGCCTTGGCGATGGGCCGCACGCCTGAAGAAACGGTGCGCGAACTGTTGGCGAGTGGCATGGACCACGCTGAGGTGCAACGCTTGGCGCCGCACCGCAGCTACCCCGGCAACGTGCCCAGCACCACGATTTGGGTAGATGCCCTGACGCCGCGCAGCATGGGGGCACTCATGGCCTTGTATGAACACAAGGTGTTCTGCCAAGCGGCGATTTGGGGGGTCCACGCCTACGACCAATGGGGGGTCGAGCTGGGCAAGAAAATGGCCAAGGACATTGAAGCAACCCAACACGTAAGCCAGACACGCCCATGACAACACACCTACCACCTACCGCTGCCCAACGCTTGCTGAGCAAAGTCAGCCTCATCACCGGTGCGGCTCAAGGCATTGGCTTGGCCACCGCGCTGAAATTTGCCCAAGAAGGCGCCATCGTCATCGTGTGTGACGTCAAACAAAACGCCGTCGACAACGCGGTCAGGCAATGCCAAGCCATCGGCGCACAAGCGCAGGGGTTTGTGGTCGATGTGACGCAACGCGACATGGTGGATGCCACGGTCAAGGCAGTGATCGACACCTACGGACGCATCGATGTGTTGGTCAACAACGCTGGCATCACGCAAGATGCGCGCTTGCAAAAAATGACCCTCGAACAATTTGACCGTGTGATTGATGTCAACCTGCGCGGTGTCTTTCATTGCGCGCAAGCCGTGACAGACACCATGGTGGCGCAAGGCAGTGGCGTGATTTTGAATGCGTCATCGGTGGTGGGCATCTACGGCAACTTTGGTCAAACCAACTACGCCGCTACCAAATTCGGCGTGATTGGCTTCACCAAAACCTGGAGCCGCGAGCTCGGCCCCAAAGGCATCCGCGTGAACGCCGTGGCCCCCGGCTTTATCGAGACGCCCATCCTCTCGACCATCCCCGACAAAGTGATCCATGAGATGAAGGACCGCGTCCCCCTCAAGCGCATGGGCCAACCCGAGGACATTGCCAACGTCTATGCGTTCTTGGCCAGCGACGAAGCGTCTTACATCAACGGCACGGTGATTGAAGTCGCAGGGGGTCTCACCCTATGAGCGACAACGACAAGCCCCCTGTGCAAGCTGCCTCTGAGCGCTGCGTGCCGCAAAGCAAAACCGATTTATTTGTCTCGTTCACCTATCTTGCCTTGCAGGGATTTGGCGGTGTGCTCACCGTGGTGCAGCGCGAACTGGTGGAGAAAAAGAAGTGGCTCACCCTCGATGAATTTGTCGAAGACTGGGCTGTCGCGCAAATTCTGCCCGGCCCCAATGTGGTCAATCTGGCCTTGATGTTGGGTGGCCGTCACTTTGGCATCGCGGGCGCCATGGCCGCCCTCGGCGGCTTGTTGCTGGCCCCCACCGCCTTGGTGTTGCTGCTGGCCGCTGCCGTGGCTGGTGTGGCCGATACAGCCGTGACACAGGGGATGTTGCGCGGCATGGGCGCTGTGTCTGCAGGCATGATTGCCGCGGTGGGCATCAAGCTGGTTGGTGCCCTCAAGAACAACCCCATGGGCCTGTGGACCTGCCTTGCCATCGGCACGGTGACCTTCTTGTCGATTGGTATGTTTCGCTTGCCCCTGGCTTGGGTTCTCTTGTCGCTTGGACCTTTGGCCAGCGTGTGGGCAAGTCACTGCCTCAAACAGAGGGCAGCGGGATGAGCATCACCTTGACCCTCGCCGATTGGGGCGCTTTGTTTTTGCATTTCGTCTCACTGTCCTTGTTGACCGTCGGCGGCGCGATCACCACCGCACCCGAAATTCACCGTTACTTGGTGGACGACTTGCATTGGCTGAGCGAGATTCAGTTCACCTCGTCGATCGCCTTGGCGCAAGGCGCGCCCGGCCCCAATGTGATGTTCATTGCGCTGATGGGATGGAACGTGGGCCTCAACGCCGGTGGCGGCTTGGCTGCAGGCTGGTCAGCCGTGGCCTTGGCGCTATGGGGCGCTTGCGTGACCATGGTGGGCATTTTGATTCCGTCATGCACCCTCACCTACATGGCGACCCGTTGGGCCCACCACCACCGCGAAATGCCGGCCGTCAAAGCCTTCAAAGCAGGCATGGGGCCCATCGTGATCGCCTTGCTCATCGCCACAGGCTGGTTGCTCACCGGCAACCATGACAACCCCGGACAAAATTGGCCCCAGTGGGCCTTAGCCGCAACCACCCTGCTGATCGTCTGGAAAACCAAAACACATCTGCTGCTGCTACTAGGCCTAGGCGCCCTACTAGGCGCCCTAGGCTGGATTTAAAACAAAGCAGGACGCAGTCTGTGGCTGTTCGGTGTTGGCCGCCACGATTTCTGGTACCCCAGCATGAGGCAGCGGCCAATACCGAATAGCCGCAGCGAGCCCAGAAAAATTAAGAAACAGTCCGTTGCCGACGCGCCTCATACAAGCACACCCCGCTCGCCACAGACACATTCAAGCTCTCCACCCCACCACACATCGGGATGCTGATGAGCTCGTCACAGGTCTTGCGTGTGAGCTGACGCATGCCATCCCCCTCAGCGCCCAGCACCAAAGCCGTCGCGCCTTTGAGGTCCACTTGGTACAAAGTTTTGGGCGCATCGTCACTGGTGCCGATGATCCAAATGTTGCGCTCTTTGAGCTCGTTCAAGGTGCGCGCTAAGTTGGTCACCATGAAATACGGCACCGTCTCGGCCGCACCACTGGCCACCTTGGCCACCGTGGCGTTGATGCCCACGGCGTGGTCTTTGGGCGCGATCACGGCGTGCGCGCCGGCGCCATCGGCCACGCGCAAGCACGCGCCTAGGTTGTGCGGGTCAGTCACCCCGTCGAGCACCAAGATCAAGGGCGCTTCCACTTTTTCAATGCCTTCGAGCAGTTCATCCAGCGAATGCACTTGCTTGATTTCGCTCACGCGTGCCGCCACCCCTTGGTGACCATGACCGCCCGACAGCTTGGCCAAGCGAGGGCCATCAGCCTCGATCAAACGCACACCGGCTTCAGTGGCGCGCTCGACAAATTGACGCATCCGCGCATCGCGGCGCGAGGGGTCAAAGTAGATTTCAATGATGGATTGCGGCGCTGTTTTGACGCGCACGCCAACGGCATGAAAGCCGAAGAGAACTTTGGGGGTAGAAGACATAGAGGGTGATTATCCCTTGACACGTTACGCATTAGCGATCTGGTAGGCAGAAGGTCAACACAACTCTAATTTCTAAACTACCTCAATGCAACCTTAAAACTCAAAGCCTTCTTCATCATGGTCGAGGCATCTTGGTTTGCAACGCAGCGAGAAACTTAGGGTCAAGTTCATCGTGACGTGGTGTTACCTCAGCCAGCTTGACTTTCTTCCATGCCTCGGAGAAGTTGCCAATGTAGAACAGGGTTATAGCCCAGTTCTGCAGGTTTAGTGTGTGTTGTGGCGCCTTTTCGTAAACACGCGCAAAACGCTTGAATGCGTCATTCAACACGAATTCATTTTTTGATTGAGCACCAGCAATGCCGAGCGTCTTGGCATAGTCGGCTGAGAAATCTATGTCACCACCAACAATAGGATCGGCTTCAGCAAAGAGTGCTAGTGCGTCGTTCAGCTTGCCAGACCCAGCTTGAAATGCAGCCATTCCCCAAATAGCACTTCCGTTGGAATTGTCGAGCAGCCACGCTTGGTTGAACCGCCTCATCGCCTCCGGTGCATTACCCTTTCGCAAGATCTGCCAACCACGAGCCGCGACATCTTCAGCCGCTTTCTTGCGGTCTCCTTTGTAGTAAGCATCAATGCTCGCAAGGAATTTTTCATCAGCGGTTTTTTGTAGGTTAGTCTTCAGCTCTTTACCGTACTTCGGAAGAAGGTAGATGTCCTGCGCAAATGCAGTCGATACGAGCAACCCTAGAACAACAAGAAGACTGCGAAGGGTATACATAAAGAATCCTAGATTAAAATGAATACCAAAATAGTACTATTTTTTAGGGCATAAATCAGCTACAAACCTCAAACAGATCAGAAAGATAACTTCCTCAAACCATCTTCCCCGCCTCAATCGTGATGGATTGATCGCATCGCCCAGCGAGCTTGGGGTCATGCGTGACCAACACCAGCGTGGTGCCCAATTCCTTGTTG
>CANGML010000127.1 GCA_947454585.1 Comamonadaceae bacterium | reverse complement strand
GGGCGCTTAAATCAGGAGTCCCTCATGAACACCTCTGTGATGCATTACCAAGCCGACCCCACCGAAGCTGTGTTGGCTGAAGGACTCAAAGACCTCTGGTACCCCGTGTGCCCCAGCACATTTGTCAAAGAAAGCCCCGTCTCTTTGCGCCGCTTGGGCTACAAAATTGTGCTGTGGCGAGACCAAGCAGGCAAGGTGCACGCGCTGGAAGATCACTGCCCGCATCGCGGTGCGCCCCTGTCCTTGGGTGTCATCTTGGGTGACCGCATCGCCTGCCCCTATCACGGCGTCGAAGTGCGCTGCGATGGCACGGTGACCCGCGTGCCCGGCAGCCCTGGCTGCAAACTAGAAGGCTCACGCCAAACCCGCACCTTCCACACCGCTGAATCGCACGGCGCCATTTTCTTGTTCAATGCGCTCGACCCGCAGCTCGAAACACCGCCGCCCCTGCGCTTGCCTGAGCAACTCAGCTCGCCGGAATGGTCCTCGTTCATTTGCTACACCGAATGGGCCTGCGACTACCGCTATGTGATGGAAAACGTGATCGACCCCATGCATGGCGCCTACCTGCACAAGCAATCACACACCATGGCGGATGGGGAGTTAACGGCCGACTTTCAAATTCGCCCCACCGACGAAGGCTTCTTCTTTGAGAAGAAAGGCCAACGCAATGTGAACTTCGATTGGACCGAGTGGATGGCCACTGACGCGCATTGGATGCGACTCGAAATCCCTTATCCCAAAACAGGCGGCCCCGGCGGCAGCTTCACCATCATTGGCAGCTATGTGCCGATCACGCGTGAGGCAGCAGGCATCTTCTTCTGGCGCTGCCGCAAGGTGTCGGGTTGGCAGCGTAACGTGTGGCGATTCCTCTACAAAAACCGCCTCGAAGCGCGCCATTGGCAAGTGTTGGAACAAGACCGCGTCGCGATGGAGCACATGGAACCCGATGCCAACCAGCGCGAGCATCTCTACCAACACGACATGGGCATCGTGCGACTGCGCCGCACCCTGAAGACCTTGGCCCAGCAGCAACTCGACAAAGCTGCCGCTCCAAAAGCCTAAGTTAAAACCGGATTTGTTGAATGGCCCACACCCTGAATGCCTTCGTCCACACGCTGAAATATGAAGCGCAGGATATTCTGAGTCTTGAACTGCGGCCTTTGGGTGGCGAAGCCTTCCCTGCGTTTGAGGCGGGCGCACACATTGACCTGCATTTGCCCCAGGGCATCGTGCGCAGCTATTCGCTGCTGAATGACAGCCAAGAACGCCACCGCTACGTGGTGGCCGTGCTCAAAGACAAGGCCAGTCGAGGCGGTTCGCGTGCTGTGCATGAGGAACTGCGCATTGCCATGCCCTTGCAGATTTCCGAACCACGCAACAACTTCACGCTGGTGGAAACCGCTGAGCACAGTGTGCTGGTCGCCGGCGGCATTGGCATCACACCCATTCTCAGCATGGCGCAACGGCTGCACCAATTAGGCCGCTCCTTTGAGGTGATTTACTGCGCACGTTCTCGCCGCAGCGCCGCTTATGTCGCCGACATAGAAGCCTTAGCCACCCAAGTGCACTGGCACTTTGATGATGCGCAAGGCGGCCCCCCCGATTTACACGCGCTGTTGGCAGCACGTGCTGGCGTTGGCGCCGCCAACACGCACTACTACGCCTGCGGCCCCGGCGTGATGCTGGATGCGTTCGAACGCAGCTGCCGCGACTTGGGCTATGCCCATGCGCACATCGAGCGCTTCCAAGCCGTCGAGGTTGCGCCTGCCAGCGATGCGCAACACACCTACACCGTCGAACTCAAACGCTCAGGTCAGCGCTTGACGGTAGTGCCCGGTCAGTCGTTGTTGGACACCTTGCAAGCAGCGGGCATCTACTGCAACACCAGTTGCGAAGAAGGCATTTGCGGCTCCTGTGAAACGCGTGTCCTCGAGGGCACACCTGACCACCGTGACTCGGTGCTCAGCCCTGCAGAGCAGGCCACTGACCAAATGATGATGGTGTGCGTGTCAGGCTGCAAGAGCCCGCATTTGGTGCTCGATCTCTGAGCCTCACACCCCAGCGAAAGAGCCGCCATCCAGCAGCACGTTCTGCCCGTTGATGTAGCCCGCGTGCACGCTGCACAAAAAGGCGCAGGTTGCGCCCAGTTCACTGGGTTGGCCGAAACGATGGGCCGGATGTTTTTGCAAACGTGCGCTGCGCACCTCATCCACCGAGCGGCCCTCGCGTTGGGCCTGTGCGGCAAAGTTACCCGCCAATCTCGCCGTATCAAAAGTGCCCGGCAAGAGGTTGTTGATGGTGACGCCGTGGCCCACGGTGGTCCGAGCCAACCCTGCCACAAAACCGGTCAAGCCACTGCGCGCACCATTCGACAAACCCAGCCCATCGACGGGCGCTTTCACCGCACTCGAGGTGATATTCAGAATGCGCCCAAAACCGCGCGCCATCATGCCGTCCACCGTGGCTTTGATGAGTTCGATGGGCGCCAACATATTGGCGTCCAAGGCTTTCAGCCACACCTCACGGTCCCAATGTCTAAAGTCACCAGGCGGTGGCCCGCCTGCATTCGTGACCACGATGTCAAATTCAGGATGTGCGGCCAACACGCGCGCACGTCCTTCAGACGAAGTGACATCGGCCACGACCCAATGCACCGCGCCGGCATGCAGACCGCGCAGGGAATCGGCAGCGTCACGCAGGGGCCCCTCGGTGCGGGCAACGATCACCACCTCCACGCCTTCACGCACCAAGGCGTGTGCGCAGGCCAACCCAAGGCCCGCACTGGCGCCACAGACCAAGGCTTTTTTTCCGGCGATGCCTAAATCCATGTCAGGCGCCTGCCCAAGGCAAGGGGTTCTCATTGAGCCCCCAGTAAAAACTTTTCTGGCTGGTGTATTCCAAGATGCCCAAGCGCCCTTTTTCACGGCCCGTCCCACTGAGCTTGACACCTCCAAACGGTGTACTCACGGAGAACAGCTTGTAGGTGTTGATCCACACCGTGCCTGTTTTCAGCGCGCCACCGATGCGCCAAGCGGCTTTGTAGTCGCGGGTCCAAATGCCTGACGCTAAGCCATACACGTTGTCATTGCACTGGGCCAATAGATCAGCCTCGTCATGCCAAGACAACAAGGCCAGCACCGGTCCAAAAATTTCTTCTTGGCACATGCGTGCGCTGTTGGGCAGACCTTCGATCACCGTCGGCAAGTAATAGCTGCCTCGGTCAAACAGATCGCCTTCGGGGCGCTTGCCGCCATGCAACACGCGACCGCCCTCTTCGACGCCTAGCTGCACATAACGCTCCACAGAGGCACGGTGGCCTAGGTTCACCAGCGGACCCATTTGCGTCCGCTCATCGGCGGGGTCTCCCACACGCAAGGCTTGCACGCCCGCCAGCAAGCGGCGTTTGAATTCGTCGTACACGCTGGCATGTACAAAGGCACGTGACCCAGCAATGCATGATTCACCCGACGAGCTGAAGATGCCATACAACACACCCGCCACCGCATGGTCCAGATCCGCATCGGCACAGACGATGGTGGGCGATTTACCGCCCAGCTCGAGCGAGGTGGGCATCAGCTTTTCAGCGGCGAGACGTTGAATACCCAAACCCACGCTGGTGCCGCCTGTGAACGCGATGCGTTGGATGAGGGGGTGTTTGACCAACGCATCCCCCACCACAGAGCCCTTACCGGGCAACACGCTGATGATGCCGTCTGGCACGCCCGCTTGCTGTGCAATCTTGGCCAACTCGATGGCCATGCGCGGTGTGATCTCAGCGGGTTTGAACACCATGGCACAGCCTGCCGCCAGCGCAGGCGCCATTTTTTGCGCCTCGCTCGCGATCGGCGAGTTCCAAGGCGTGATCGCGCCCACCACGCCCAGAGCTTCATGCACGCTCATGGTCATGTAGTCGCCACGCGCGGGGGTGAGCGTGTCCTCCCACGTCTCACAAGCTGCCGCAAAAAATTGAAAAGTCCCTGCCGCGCTGGCGACCAAGGCGCGCGTTTCGTTGATCGGTTTGCCGTTGTCTAAGCGCTGCAGTTGCGCCAGCTCTTCGCCACGGGCACGAATACCTGCAGCGATGCGGTGCAAGATAGCGGCACGTTCATGGCGCTTTAAGTTAGCCCATGACGGTTGCAGTCTTGCACGCTCGGCGGCTTGCACAGCTTCGTCCACATCGGCCACAGTCGCCGCATGCAGGCGGGCTACGGTCGATCCATCCGCCGGGTACTCAGTGGTGTACGCAGGGCCTGAGGCATCACGCCATCGACCCGCGATCAAGGTTTGAAGGTGTTGCGTCATGGGGTGCTCACAAAATGACCGCAGCGCTGCGGTTGTGTAAAAAGCGCAGCGCTGACAACACCGTCAACGCCGAGGTTTTGGGGTTGTCTGCCAGCGGCTTGCCGCGCATCGTCAGCTGCATCTCGCCAAACGCACCGCGGGCTGTGATTTCATGGATGTTCTCCGTCACGGTCGGGTCGGCGATCAAACGCACCTGCGTGGCATCTAGCCCCAGCCCCGCCAAAGAGACGGTCGCTGCCACGTTGGCATTTTTCGGGTAAAGCCGCGCCGCTTCGCGGGCACTGGCTTGCAAGATCACGGCCGGCTCGGTCAAGCCGTCCAAGTCCACCACCGCTTCAGCAGGCGAACCGCGCCAGCCACTTGGGGGCTTGCGTCCGGTGTACGTCACCTCGGTCAAGCCGCCCAAACGCGCAGCGGCGATGGCGTCAATGCCACCGATGGCCCCCGACAACAGATGCACCTGGGTGTGGCCCTGCTCAGCCGCTTGCGCGAGTTGTTCAGGCAAGCCCGCCTCAGACAATGCCCCCACTGACAGCACCGCACATTCGATGCCACGCGACAACGCCGGCACCACATGCTGCGTCAGCGCAGCGTGCCCCGCACACTCCAACACCAATCGGCAACTAGGCGGCACGGCGTCGGTCACTTGAACAGCGCTGCCCAGCTCAGCTTGCAGTGCCGCAACACGCGCGGTCGACACCACCACGTGTGTGATGCGTGTTTGCACCGAGCCAACCAAGCGCTGAAAAATAGAACGACCGATGGCACCAAAGCCCACCAAGGTCACGTCTTGCACCGCGCTCACCATGGCCTTAGTCCTTTTTCAAAATCGGGCCAGCAAACTTCACCGCAAACGCACCCCAGCTGTTCATGTTCACCTCCACCACCACCGTGCCTGATGTGGCAAAGGCTTGCTTCAACACTGCCTCAGCTTGCGCCGGTTCGTTGAGCAACATGTGTGTCACTTGCAGGCTCGCGCAGAACTGTGCGAAATCGGGCGTGTGCAAGTCGACATAACAATGGCGGCTGCCATACAGGTCATCCTGAATGTTGCGAATAACACCGTAACGGCTGTCATTCATCAGCAGCACCACCAAATTGGCTTTTTCTTGCACCGCACAAGCCAACTCACCCACGTTGAGCATGAAGCCCCCATCGCCCACCAAGGCCACGGTCTTGCGACCTAAGTGGTGCTCAGCATCGGCAATGGCAGTGCCAATCGCCATGGCCAAGC
>CANGML010000126.1 GCA_947454585.1 Comamonadaceae bacterium | reverse complement strand
GTTGGCTGTTCGATGGCTGGGCCGGTGGGGGTGGCAGTGGCAGTGGCAGTGGCAGTGGCAGTGGCCGTCACCAGACGCACATCGCTGCTGACAGGACTGCCATGCGCGATGTGGTTTTGAAGCGCTGTGAAAAACTTGTCGGACAGTTGACGCGCCGACGCATCGATCATGCGTCCCCCAAGTTGTCCGAGTTTTCCAGCAATCGACGCTTTGGCCGTGTAGGTCAGGAGGGTGCCCTCTGGTGCTTCAGCCAAGGTGATGACGGAGCTCCCCTTGGCAAAGCCTGCGCTGCCACCGGAGCCTTCAAAGTTCAGGGTGTAGCCCTGCATGGGCACGATGTGGGTCATGCTCACTTTGCCAACAAACGTGGCACGCACAGGACCCATCTTGATCACCACACGGGCCTGCATGTCACTGGGTGACAGCGCCGTGATTTCTTCGCATCCAGGGATGCAAACACGCAGCACCTGCGGGTCGTTGAGTGCTTGCCAAACCACGTGGGGTGGTGCGGCCAAGATCACGTTGCCTTGTAAATCCATGGGAATCCTTTGTGTTTTAGCAAGTGGTGCGGGTTTGTCCCGATTTGTAGCTTATTGACCAAGCGTTAAATTAAATAAGAATATCAATCAATGTCCTGATGCCTTCCATTCGGAAAAACCCTAGCACCCCACAGGCCCCAGCGCCTGTTCGCCGCCGCATGCCCGCTGCCGAGCGTGAGCAGCAGTTGGTGGAGGGGGCCATTCGGTTTTTCTCGCGTCACGGATTGGGGGGGCAGTTGCGTGACTTGGCAAAAGAGTTGGGGATTACCCACACCCTGCTGTATCACTACTTTCCCACCAAGCAAGCTTTGCTGGAGCGTGTCTACAAAGATATCTTTGAGGGACGCTGGCGCACCGAATGGGAGACGCTGCTGGACGACAAACGCATGGAACTGCCTGAAAAGTTGACGCGGTTTTATGTGTCCTATGCCCAAGTCATTCTTGAGCCTGAGTGGGTGAGGGTGTTTGTCTATTCGGGGTTGAGCGACCGCTACATCACCGATCGCTACTTTGCTTTGTTGCATGAGAAATTGTTTCCCCGCATCCATCGCGAAACCCAGAAATTTTTGGGAATCCGCTCACGCAAGCCGCCCACAGACCGCGAGTTAGAACGCATCATGGGTTTGCATGGCAGTGTGTTTTATATGGGCATGCGACGCTGGGTGTATGGCTCGGATGCCCACCCCAATATCGCCAAACTCAGCAAAATGGATGCGATTTACATTGAAGACCATGTGCTGGCTTACTTGGCCAGTGTGCAACCTCAGAAAGTGAAACCATGACACTCGCGTTGAATCATTTCTCCATCCGAACCACGGACATGGACAGCACCCGCGTGTTTTACGAGTCAGCGCTCGGCTTGACCGTGGGGCCTCGTCCTGCGTTCCCGTTCCCCGGCATTTGGCTCTACAACGGTTCGCATGCGGACATGGCCAATGCCATGGTGCATGTGATCGGGATGGACCTGAACGACCCTGAGGGGCTCAAGCACTATTTGGGTGATCGCGATGTCAGCAGCCTCAAAGGATCGGGCGCGGTTGACCACATTGCATTGTTTGCCACGGGTTTACAAGCCAAGTTAGAGAGTTTGACAAAGCTTGGTATTGCCGTGCGCGAGCGCACTGTGCCCTCGATCGGGTTGCATCAACTCTTTTTGGATGACCCCAATGGCGTGGTCATTGAACTCAATTACCCTGCGGCAGAAAAGGCGGCGCTAGACGCCAGTCGGGCCTCGTAATCGACGATGAAGTTATCTACTAAACCAAACTGAGGAGACAAGCATGACAGATTCAACCAACCTAGGTCGTCGGACATTGATCGTCGGTGGCGCAGCAGCCGTCGTGACACCGGCATGGCTGAACTTGGCGCACGCGCAAAACACGCCGATCAAAATCGGTTTTCCTGTCCCGCTCACGGGCGCGTTTTCTGCCGAGGCACAAGACCAGGTGCGCGCGGCAGAAATTGCCGTGAAAGAATTCAATGACAGCGGCGGCTTCAACGGCCGCAAGGCGGAATTGCTGGTGCGTGACGACAAGCTCAACCCAGGCGAGGCTGCCACACGCACGCTGGAGCTGATTGAAAAAGACAAAGTTGATTTCGTGGTGGGCTCTTTGTCAGCGGCGACACAACTGTCGATCAATGCGGTCTGTCGCGATCGCAAAATCATTTTCAACTCCATCAGCCAGTCGGATGCCATCAACGAGGCCAAGGACTGGAGCCTCTACACCTTCCACGAAGCGCTGAACCCCCACCTCACAGCAGGTGCTGTGGGTCGTTATGCGTTCCCAAGGTTTGGTAAAAAAGTGGTGTACCTCACGGCCGACTATGCCTATGGCCATGAAATGGTGCGAGGTTTCCAGCGTGCAGGTCAATCCTTGGGCGTGCAGACGTTGGCGGACATCCGACACCCGATTGGTGCCGCAGATTACTCGGCCTTCTTGCCTCGCATTCAAGCACTCAAGCCAGATATTTTGGTGCTGTGTAACTTCGGGCGCGACTTGGTGAACTCTGCCAAGCAAGCCACTGACTTTGGCATCAAGAGCAACACCAAAATCATTGCCCCTGTGTTGTTGTACACCGCACGGCAAGCTGGTGGCGCAGAAGCGTTTGATGGCATTTTGGGTGGCACGTCTTACTACTGGGGCATGGAAGACAAGATTCCCGCAGCCAAGGCTTTCAACGACAAGTTCCGCAAAGCCAACGGTGGTGCTGTGCCTTCCGATTACGGCGCTTTGGGCTATGCCGGCGTGCGTTCGGTGTTGCAGGCGGTGCGTGAAGCCAAGTCGACCGAATCCCTCAAGGTCAGTATCGCGCTGCGTCAGCTGCGCTACAACTGGTACAAGGGCGATCAGTTCTACCGCAAGTGCGATCACCAGTCTGTGCAGTCGGTGGTCATCGTCGAGTCGAAATCTACCAACATGAAAGACAAGTACGACGTGTTCAACGTCTTGTCCATCGAAGCCTCGGATGAGAAGAACTTGCGCACCTGTGATGAGTTGGGTCACAAAATTTCAACCTGATCTTTTTGGTTGCACCTCTTCCCGCCGCCTTGTGCGGCGGGCTTATTTTTGTTTTGTAAGTGAACTTGATGTTTGACATCTCACCTCAACTCTTTGCGTTGCAACTGATGACCGGCATTGCCCTAGGCGCTGTCTATGCGCTATTGGCGATTGGTTTGTCCTTGATTTTCGGCATGTTGACCGTGGTGAACTTTGCCCACGGTGCGTTCTTCATGGTGGGCGCTTTCTTGGGTGTTTACAGCCTGAGTTTGACGGGTAATTTTTGGTTCAGCTTGTTGCTGGTGCCCTTGGCTACTGGCGGCATTGGGTTGCTCTGCGAGCGTTTTTTGGTGCGCCCGCTTTACGGCCGGGGGATTGATTACCCGCTGCTGCTGACCTTTGGTTTGTCGTATGTGTTGATCGACCTGATGCGCTTTGTCTTTGGTATTGAGGGCCTGCCAAGTTCAACCCCAGCCGCTTTGCGTGGGGCAGTCGACTTGGGTTTTGGGCATTTCCCTTTGTACCGATTGTTTTTGATTGCCGCCACCGCCTTGATTGTTTTGGTTTTGTGGCTTTTCATTGAGAAAACCCGCTACGGCTTGATCATTCGTGCGGGCTCACGTGATGCTGAAATTGTCAAAGTGTTAGGCATCGATATCGCCAAAGTGTGGTTGCTGGTGTTCGGCATCGGCACGGCCATTGCCGGTTTGTCCGGCTTGCTTGCCGCGCCTACGCGCGCGGTGAACCCTGAAATGGGCATCCCTATCTTGGCCGAATCCTTTGTGGTGACGGTGGTGGGTGGCATGGGGTCTTTGCCTGGCGCTGTCGTGGCGGGGCTGCTGGTGGGCGTGGTGTTTGCCATGACGTCTTTGCTGGCGCCCGAGTTCGCCGAGTTGTCTATTTTTGTGCTCATGGCTGTTGTCCTCTTGTGGCGACCCCAGGGCTTTTTCGGCAAAGCCGGTTTGATGAGCTAACCCTATGAATGCGTTGATTGATCTGGCGCGCGCACACCGCGTGGCGGCCGTCCTTTTGTTCTTGTTGGTATTTCCGTTCTTGATGCCTTATGACGCGCTGTCCGTCAATATTCTGATTTTTGGTTTGTACGCCGTCGGCTTCAACTTGTTGTTTGGCTACACCGGCATGTTGTCTTTTGGCCATGCGGCGTTTCTTGGGGTGGGCTCTTACTTGGCAGGCATTGCCGTGGTCAGCGGGGGCTGGCCTTGGTGGGCGTCGATTTTGACGGGCGTGGTCGGTGCCAGTTTGGTGGGTGTCGCCATGGGCTATTTGGCCATTCGCACCCGGGGTATCTACTTCAGCATGGTGACCTTGGCGTTGGCGCAAATCATCTACTACGTGTTTTACAAAGCAGAGGGGTGGACCGGCGGTGAAAACGGGTTGCGCGGTGTCAGAGTTGAACACATCGACGTGTTGGGTCTGCGCATTGATTTCATGGACCCCTTGAGCAAGTACTACGTGGTGTTGGTGTTCGTGGCACTGGCCTTGTGGTTTGTTTCGAGGGTGTTGAACTCGCCGTTTGGTGCAGTGATTGAGTCCATCCGTGAAAACGAAAAACGAGCAGCTGCCTGTGGCTACGACGTGGCCCGTGCCAAGTTGTTGGTGTTTGTTTTGTCAGCGGCTATTTGTGGCTTGGCAGGTGCTTTGCGTGCCTTGCATTTGTCGGTGGTGCCGATTGACTCCTTGCATTACTTGCAAAGCGGGCAGGCGGTGATGATGTGTTTGCTAGGCGGCATGGGTACTTTCTTTGGGCCATTTGTTGGCGCTGCCGTGTTCTTGTACCTTGAGGATGTGGTGACCAACCTCACGCGTTACTGGATGGGCGCCGTGGGGCTGGTGTTCATGGTGTTTGTTTTGTTTTTCCCTAAAGGTGTTTGGGGCACGTTCTTAGAGGGCGTGACGCGGTACCAAAAGCGCAGCGCATCGATGCAGGAGGGCCTATGAGCAGCACACCCATCCTCGAAGTGCGTCACGCCACGCGTGACTACGGAAAATTTCGTGCACTCAACAACGTGAGTGTGAGCTTTCAGCCGGGTGAGTTGACGGCCATCATCGGGCCCAATGGCGCTGGCAAAAGTACTTTCTTTAACCTGATCAGCGGTGGCGTGCCGCCCAGTTCAGGGCAAATCTTGTTCGAGGGGCATGACATCAGCCATGTGCCCGCGCATGAATTTGCGCGCATGGGTATTGCCAAAAGTTTTCAGATCACCAATGTCTTTAAGCAACTCAGCGCCCATGAAAACGTGCGCGTCGCGCTCCAAATGCAAGAGACCAAATTTGAGCTCTGGCGATCACGTGCCTCTTACGTCGGACTGATCGATGAGGCGGATGCCTTGCTAGAACGTGTCGGCCTTGCCGATGTGCGCAATAAACTGGCCGCCGATTTGGCGCACGGCCAACAACGCAGCTTAGAGGTGGCCATGGCTTTGGCATGCCACCCCAAACTGTTGTTGATGGACGAACCTACAGCGGGCATGTCGCCTGAAGAAACCACCGTC
>CANGML010000125.1 GCA_947454585.1 Comamonadaceae bacterium | reverse complement strand
GTTGGTCCAGCAACGTCACCGTCGCGCCTGATGCCAAAGCGGCCAGCACCATCACCTTGCGACGGCTGCCGGTGGACAGCATGTGGAGCCGCTTCTCACGGTGCTGGTTCATATCAAGTGCGTCAGCTAAATCTTGCAGCAGTTCGTCGTTCCAGTGGGGGTACTGCGCGCGCAGGGTGTCCCAACAGGCTTGCACCGTCGTGTTGTCGTGGGCGGAGTTTTGCAGGTCCACCCAAAACACGCCGCCTGCAGGCGCTATCACCTTCCCGGCCGTGGGCAGCACATCGCCTGCAAGCACACGTAGCAACGTGGTTTTGCCTGTGCCTTCGTCACCGCACACCCAGCTCACACCTACAGGCCAGGTGAAGGAGAGGTTTTGGATCGGGCCGTGGGTGAGGTTTTGAACTTGAATGATGGGCATGCCAATAGAAATCAAGCCAGCGCTGATGCTGAAATGGAGTGAAGTTATTGATTTTCGACGCATTCGCATGAACTAATATGCATGTGCTTTTGAGCACCAATATGTAAATTTTTAGTAATTACTTAGCCATCAATTTATTGCTACGCGCATCCTCACTGCTTTCAATGACCGAGAAGTTATGTCTACATTTATGTTACCATTTGAAGCGTGCCTATGACGCATCAAGTGCAAGAGTTATTGCTCGAAGATGGTTCAAGCCCCTATGCAGATTGGTTCAACGCTTTGCCCATAGATGTGGCCATCAAAATCACCGTAGCCAAAGTGCGGATGCAACAGGGCAACTTGTCCAACGTATTTTGGTTTCGCGGTATAGGTGAATACAAGATTAACCATGGCGCAGGCTGGCGTATTTACTTGGCGAGAGATGGTTTACAAATCATCATCCTCCTGGGCGGAGGTAGCAAGCGTACTCAGCAACGAGACATAGAGCATGCAATAACTTTATGGGGTAGCTATAAAACTCGCAAATCTAAGAAGACGAAGAAACAATGAGGGACACACCATGGCACTGACCAGAAACTTTAAAGAAACGATCTTGGCGCGCGTACAAAGCGACCCAGAATTTGCCAAAGGTTTGTTGGACGAAGCGGTAACGCTATTTCTTGAGGGTGAGCCCGAAACTGCCAAACTGATTTTGCGTGATTTGGTGAACGCCACCATAGGCTTTGAGCAATTGGCCCAAGCCGTCGACAAGCCAACCAAAAGCGTACACCGCATGTTGTCACCATCGGGCAACCCAACGATGACCCATCTATCAGCCATCTTTGCTGCCATCAAGCAAACGCTAAACATTGCGTTACAACGACAACACGCTTGAGGTGTTCACGCTACACAATTCAACATAGCGAAATCAATGACGCGCTGCAACGAGAACGCACAAAGTTACATAGGTGAAACATTCATCGATTACGATGAAAGAAAACCTATGCCTCTCTCCAAATTCTCCGCACACCATTTCCCCCTGCCCAAAGGCGATCGCCACTTGGCCTTCAGCGCGGTGGGTGACGCCAACAGCCCGCATGTGTTGCTGTGTTTACCAGGACTGTTAGAAACCCGCGCCACGTTTGACCCGCTGCTCCAAGCGGCCGAGGGTCTATATGGCTTGCGGGTGATCAGCCTGGATTTGTGCGGCCGTGGCGACGCTAGCCCGCTGCCAGGCGACCAGGGCTACACCATGCAGGTGTACTTAGAGGACGTGGTGTATTTCATGCGCCATGCCTTGATGCCTGAGGGCCAACCGATGCCGCGCATCGCAGTGTTGGGCACCAGCATGGGCGGCATCTTGGCGATGTATTTGGCCAGCGATGCGCACACCCAGGTGCACGGCTTGTACTTGAACGACATCGGTTTGGATTTGCCGTGGATGTCCATCTACGGTTTGTATGACGGCATGAAAAAACAGGGTCGTTTGCCGACCCCCGAGGAGATGGCTGCCAAGTACAACGTGAGCATGGGCGCGGTACTGGCGGTGCAATCACCCACGCACTTTGATTTGCCCTACCGCAAAGACTGGAAGGGCATGAAGTTTGGCCACTTGCTGAATGGCTTCAAAGGCCCTGTGCATTTGATCCACGGCAGTGAATCGGGGGTGTGCACCCAGCAACAAGTCAAAGCGTTGTTGAGCGCGTTTCCTAAAGCACAAGTCCTGGAAGTGGCGGGTGCGGCGCACCCTGTGCCTTTCAATGCAGCGGTGAATCAGTTTGTCTTGCGCTCGCTCCACTTGCCTGCGGCACCGGTGGTGATGCCACTTGAAACCCCGCTACATGTGCCCGAGCCCATCACAGAACCCGCACCTGCGCCTGTGTCAATCCCAAAACCACGGGCGAGTTTGTTGGCTTTGCTCAAGCAGCTGTTAGGCGCCACAAAGAAGTAGTTTCTTTGGCACGCGCAGCGTGCAACGGGTCGGTCTCGTCGGTGGCTTTGCTGTGGCGGGGCTTGATGTCGTGGCGGCCTGCCACTTGCAAGCCCGCCTCGCTGATCCAGCCCAGCAGCTCGTCACGACTGCGCAGCCCCAAGTGTTCGGCCAAGTCAGACAAGATCAGCCAGCCTTCCCCCTGCGGAGTCAGATGCGCCCGCAAACCCTCTAAGAAGCCACGCAGCATGCGGCTGCCTTCGTCGTACACGGCGTACTCGATGGGCGAGCTGGGACGCGCCGGCACCCACGGCGGGTTGCACACCACCAAGGGTGCTTGACCCTCCGGGAATAAATCGGTTTGCAGCAGTTCAACTTTGTCAAGGCGCTGCAAGCGTTGCAAGTTCTCACGGGCGCAGGCGAGGGCGCGTGGGTCTTGGTCGGTGGCCACGATGTGTTGCACGCCGCGCTTGGCGAGCACGGCAGACAAGACGCCCGTGCCAACGCCGATGTCAAAGGCCAACGATTTGTTGGGGATGGGCGAGCTGGCGACCAAATCCACATACTCGCCACGCACCGGCGAGAACACACCGTAATGCGGGTGAATGCGGTTGTGTGGCGCCTCGCCCAAGGCTGTAATTTCGACGCCTTTTTTGCGCCACTCGTGCGCACCCACCACGCCCAGCAGTTCGCGCAGTGACACCATGCAGGCCCCACCGGTGGCTGGCCCCCACGCTTCAGTGCAAGCTTGTTTGAGGTCAGGCGCACGGCGCAGGGGAATGCTGTAGTCGCCTTCAAGCGGCACGATGACCATGCCTAAGATGCGGGCGCGTTGGCCCAAGGCTTGTCGGTGCAGGTGAAAGGCTTGCACAGGTGTGATGTCGGGCTCTGGCTTTTTATTTTTTTTAGGCTTGCGCTCGGTGCGACGCGCCAAGGCTTGCAGCAGTTGGCGTGCATTTTGAAAGTCCCCCTGCCACAACAGGCCAGTGCCTTCACAGGCTAGTCGGTAAGCGGTGTCGGCTGAGGTGGTGTCGTCAGCGGCGACCAGCCGGCGAGGTGCTGCTGTGCCACTTTCTGCACGCCAGCTGGGCGGGTTGTCGATGGGGGCGAGAGGGGCAGCGTGCATAGCGGCATCATAGAGGGCGAGGTGCGGGGCCTCTCAGCGTTGAGGCACACTTGGCACTGACCATGAAAACATTCAAAGTTGCCACTTACAACATCCACAAAGGCGTGCAAGGGCTGGGTCCCGCGCGTCGACTGGAAATTCATAACTTGGCGCACGCGGTCGAGCAGTTCGATGCCGATGTGGTCTGCTTGCAAGAGGTGCGTGCTTTCAACCGACAGCAAGCCCGCCGCTTCAAACATTGGCCTGAACTAGGACAAGCTGACTTTTTGGCGCCCGAAGGCTACACACCGGTCTATCGCACCAACGCCGTGACCAAACACGGTGAACATGGCAATGCCTTGTTGAGCCGATGGCCAGTGCTGGATCATCGCCATGAGGACATATCGGATCACCTTCTAGAGCAACGTGGGTTGCTGCATGTGAGGCTTCAACTACAGACGCGTGAGCTGCATGTGATCGTGGTGCATCTGGGGTTGTTGCCCGGCAGTCGCTTGCGTCAAACGAAGCAATTACATGATTTCATTGAACGCGAGGTGCCTGCTCATGCGCCCTTGCTGGTCGCAGGGGACTTCAACGATTGGGGGCATGCGGTGGCGCGCATGATGGCCACGGTGGGGCTACACGCCAACGACGCCCAAAAGCATCCCACGTACCCCTCCCGTTTACCGTTGGTGCAGCTCGACCACATTTATGCGCGCGGTCTGCACCGGCTCAACACACAGGTGCCGCGCGGTCCGATCTGGGGCCGTATGTCTGACCACTTACCGCTGCTGGTGGAGTTTGCATGGGACGCTCCGTGATCCCCACTGAGCAACCTGCAAACGCCATGCGCTTGCTGATCGGCGGTGTGGAATTGTTTGCGGCCATGATCGAGGCCATCGATGCCGCGCAACACGAGGTACGACTCGAAACCTATATTTTTAGTTTTGAGGGGACGGGGGCCGATGTGGCTCAAGCACTCATGCGTGCGGCACAGCGGGGCGTTCGCGTCTACGTGGTGGTGGATGGGGTGGGCACGGGCGAATTACCAGCGCCCTGGTCTGAGCGGATGGCGCAGGCCGGTGTGCAAGTGCATGTGTTTGCCCCAGCGGTGGGCATCGGCTTTTGGTTGCCCAGCCGTTGGCGCCGCATGCATCGCAAGTTGTGTGTGGTGGACAAGCAGGTGGCTTTTTGCGGCGGCATCAATATCTTGGATGACTACTTGGACCCGCATGTGCAAGGTTTGCTGAAAGCACCCCGGCTCGATTACGCGCTGCGTTTTCGCGGGCCATTGGTAACTCCCGCGCACGACGCTATGACGCAGCTGTGGTCGCGTATCGAAGTGGTGACTGATTTGCGCAGCCAAGATTTAAGTGGGGCGATAGGCGCCTTGCGCGGGGCTGCACAAAATTTACGGTTGCCTTCACGGGGTGAAACGCAATTGGTGTTGCGTGACAACGTACGCCATCGCGCACACATCGAGCGCGCTTATCGCAAAGCGATTGGTGCGGCCCACCACGATGTGTTGGTGGCCAATGCCTATTTTTTCCCTGGGCTGCGCTTGCGTCGCGCCTTGGAGTTGGCTGCCAAGCGCGGGGTGCGTGTGCGCTTGCTGCTGCAGGGGCGCTACGAATACTTTTTGCCTTACCGCGCTGCGCGTCAGTTGTATGGGCAGTTGATGGCAGCAGGGGTGGAGATTTACGAATACCACGCCAGCTTTTTGCACGCCAAGGTGGCGGTGGTCGATGGCACATGGCTGACCGTCGGCTCGTCCAACCTCGACCCGTTCAGCCTGTTGTTGGCGCGTGAGGCCAATGTGGTGGCGCACCACCCCGAACTGGCCCACACCTTGCACACCAGTTTGACCAGTGCCCTAGCGCACGGCGCTGACCGGGTGGACCCTCACGCCTACCTCAGCCGAGGCTGGTGGGACAGAACCTTGGATGCGATGGCTTCCGCCGTCTTGCGCTTGGGTGTGTTTTTGACAGGTAAACGCTTCTGAGCGGGCTGGCCCGTAGGGTTTTTGCTTCGCTGATACCATCATCCCTATGACTGCAAAAGACAACTTTGAAGGCACGCCGGTTTCTGTCAAGATCCGTGAGCGCATTGCCGCCGCCCGCAAGCGTTTTCACTCGAACGACAACATCGCCGAGTTCATCCAGCCTGGTGAGTTAGAAGCCTTGCTCGACGAAGTCGAAATCAAGATGCAAGG
>CANGML010000124.1 GCA_947454585.1 Comamonadaceae bacterium | reverse complement strand
GTTCTCGGTGTCGCCAGTCGTGGCGGGTTTGATTTATGTCTTGATGTTTGGTGCGCAGGGCTGGTTTGGACCGTGGCTGCAAGCCCACGACATCAAGATCATTTTTGCCGTGCCGGGCATTGTGTTGGCCACGGTGTTTGTCACCTTCCCCTTCATCGCCCGTGAGTTGATTCCGCTCATGCAAGCACAAGGCAATGACGAAGAGCAAGCCGCCATCGTGCTGGGGGCCACCGGCTGGCAAACCTTTTGGTATGTCACGCTGCCCAACATCAAGTGGGGTTTGATTTACGGCGTGATCCTGTGTAACGCCCGCGCCATGGGTGAGTTTGGCGCGGTGTCGGTGGTGTCGGGCCACATCCGCGGTCAGACCAACACCATGCCCTTGCATGTGGAAATTTTGTACAACGAATACCAATCGGTGGCAGCCTTTGCCGTGGCCTCACTCCTGGCCTTGTTGGCCTTGGTGACCCTCGCCATCAAATCGACGGTGGAGTGGCGTCATGCGCGTGAGCTCAATGCCACGGCTGATTTGCCACCCGAAAGACCACAAGCATGAATGCTTGGACCCACACGCATCAATAAATTTGAGTAGTAAATCATGAGCATCGACATCAGAAACATCCACAAACAGTTTGGCGACTTCCAAGCGCTGGGCGATGTGAGCCTAGACATTCACTCAGGTGAGTTGATTGCTTTGCTCGGCCCCTCGGGTTGCGGCAAAACCACCTTGTTGCGCATCATCGCGGGTTTAGAAACGGCTGACGCCGGCAGCATTTTGTTCAGTGGCGAAGACACCACCCACGTGCATGTGCGCGAGCGCCAAGTGGGTTTTGTGTTTCAGCACTACGCCTTGTTCCGCCATATGACGGTATTTGAAAACGTGGCCTTTGGCTTGCGCGTGAAGCCCCGCAGCGAACGTCCCAGCGAAGACCAGATCAAAAAGAAGGTGCACGACTTGTTGAGCCTGGTGCAGCTCGATTGGTTGGCCGATCGCTATCCCTCGCAGCTCTCCGGCGGTCAACGTCAACGCATCGCTTTGGCCCGTGCCTTGGCGGTCGAACCCAAGGTGTTGTTGCTCGATGAGCCCTTTGGTGCCTTGGATGCCAAGGTGCGCAAAGAACTGCGCCGCTGGTTGCGCCGCTTGCACGACGACTTGAACGTGACCACCATCTTTGTCACGCACGACCAAGAAGAGGCCCTTGAAGTGGCGGACCGCGTGGTGGTGATGAACAAGGGTAAGGTGGAACAAGTGGGCAGCCCGCAAGAGGTGTGGGAGCACCCCGCCAGCCCGTTTGTGTATGGCTTCTTAGGTGATGTGAACTTGTTTCATGGCCGCGCCCACGAAGGCGAAATGCACATTGGTGTGGAAGACCAAACCGTGCGTGTCGCCAGCCCCGAGCACCATGCCGCACAAGATGCCAAGGCTTTTGCCTATGTACGTCCGCACGATTTGGATGTGCGCCGTTACACCTCAGGTGACGAAGGGATCGTGGCGCAACTCACCCGCGCCATTGTGGTGGGCCCGATTGCGCGCCTAGAGCTGGTGGCGGCCGAGGGCGACAGCCCGTCAGATCAGCAGATCATCGAAGCGCAAATCCCTGCGTCGCAGTTTTACGAGCAGGGATTTACAGAGGGTGAGACCTTGGTGCTCACACCGCGCAAAGCGCGGGTGTTTGTGGCCTAGGCCACGACAAGCTTAGACGTATTGCTTGAGCCACGCCACGGCGCGTGACCAGCCATCCGCTGCAGGCGCAGCGCGGTAGCTGGCACGGTAGTCGGCGTGGAAAGCATGGGGCGTGTCTGGGTAAACCACAAACTCAGACGCTTTCGCAGCAGCATTGCCTTGTTGTGCCACTTGCGCCAAAGCGTCTTTCATGTTGTTCACGGAGGTGACGGGAATGCCCGTGTCTGCGCCGCCGTACAAGCCCAGCACAGGCGCTTTGAGTGAAGCCACCAACTCGATCGGGTGTTTGGGGTTGTTGGCATTGGTTTGACCTTCGAGGCGGCCATACCAAGCAATGCCGGCTTTGATCTTGGCGTTGTGCTGTGCGTACAACCAAGTGATGCGCCCCCCCCAACAAAAACCGGTGATCGCCACACGGTTGGCGTTGCCCCCGTTTTGCGCGGCCCATTGGACCGTGGCATCTAAGTCGGTGATCACTTGTGCGTCAGGCACTTTGGCGATCAATTCCGATTGCAGTTTGGCAATCTCTTTGAACTGGCTGGGGTCACCTTGGCGAACGAAGAGCTCAGGTGCAATGGCCAGGTAGCCTTCTTTGGCTAAACGGCGCGTGACATCGGCAATGTATTCGTGCACACCAAATATTTCAGAGATGACCAGCACCACGGGCAGATTGGTTTTGCCAGCGGGGGCCGAGCGGTAGGCAGGCACTTTGAAGCCGTTCACATCGATCTCGACGCGACCGGAGGTCAAGCCTTCAGCCGACGTTTGAATCGCTGTTTGCGCGATCAGGGGCATGGCAGAGGCAGCGTAGCCAATACCGAGCGCCGTTTGTAAGGCCAAGCGGCGTGTGGGCGTGTGCGAGGCCTCGGTGCTGTTGAGCAGCGCGTGTGTGTCTTCAATGTGGTTGTGGTTCATGGGTGGTCTCTTGGGTCTTTGGTGGATGGAGGAAACGTTGCGCTATTTCATAGGCAATCATCCCAAAAATCATAGCCAACACAAAGACAAGGGCTTTGTCTTGGCCTGCGGCCATGCTAACCAAGGCCGGGCCTGGACAAAAGCCGGCTAAACCCCAACCTGCGCCAAAAGCCAAGTTGCCAAAAATGAGGCGCTTGTCGATTTGGTGCGAGGTGGGGAGGTGCAACGCACCACCCAACAAGCTCTGCGTGCGCTTTTTGGCTAAAGCAAAGGCGAAGAAACCCACACCGATAGCGCCCCCCATGACCAAGGCCAAGGAGGGATCCCAGTGGCCGAATAAATCAAGAAAGCCAACGACCTTGCCCGGATCGGTCATGCCCGAGAGCATCAAGCCCACACCGAACAACAAGCCGACGGCGAATTCACTGATGCGTTGCATGTGTGTCTCCCTACAACACGTGCTTGAGCACAAAGACCGTGACAAAGCCAGCCGCCATAAATAAACCGGTCGCCATCATGGAGCGCGGCGAGAGGCGCGACAACCCACAGACACCATGGCCGCTGGTGCAGCCCGAGCCATACCGCGTGCCTATCCCAACCAATAGCCCAGCCACCACGACCATGACCGTATTGGCCTCAATACGCGGTGCCTGCCAAAACTCAGCCGGTGTCAAGGACTTCATCACCAAGGGCGAGACCAACAAGCCCAGCAGAAAGCTGATGCGCCAGGCGGCATCGTTGTTCTTGGCGGGCAATAGGCCGCCCAAGATGCCGCTGATCCCCAAGATGCGGCCGTTTAACAGAATGAAGAGGGCAGAGGCCACGCCCAAGAGCACGCCACCTGCCAAAGAGGCCCAAGGCGTGAAATGTGTCCAATCGATGGTCATCTGCGTCTCCTTAATGTTTGCAATAAGTTGTGTACAAGACCTGCATCACGGCGAGAGCTTCGGGGCTGCTGATTTGGTAATAAATGTTTTTGCCTTCTCGGCGTGTGGTGACCAATTCTTCGTTGCGCAGCACCGTGAGCTGTTGTGACAGCGTAGGCTGCACGATGCCTAGCCGTTCTTCCAGTTCACTCACACATTGCTCACCCTGCGTCAATTGACACAGCAGCATCAGGCGGTCAGCGTTGGCGAGTACCTTCATCAAGCGACAGGCTTGGTCGGCTGATTTGTGCATGTCGGCGAGGTCTATGTTTTTAGATTTCATGGCTATTCATTTAGCATGGATTCAATTTATATAGTATATTACAAAATATATTGTCATTGAATAGATTGATAAAATGAAGCCAACTCCCTTCAAGCCCTTGGTGCACGGCATCTTTGATGCAGCCACCTGGACAGTGACCTATGTGGTCTATCAGCGCGAGGGTGGGGCTTGCGCCATCATTGACTCGGTGCTGGACTACGACCCCAAGTCGGGACGCACCAGTCATAGCAGTGCCGACAAGGTGATTGAATTTGTTCAGGCGCACAACTTGCAGGTGACATGGATATTGGAAACCCATGCCCATGCAGACCACCTCACGGCTGCGCCCTATTTGAAGCAAAAGCTAGGCGGCCAAATTGGCATAGGCGCACACATCACCACGGTCCAAGAGGTGTTTGACCAGGTGTTCCACTTAGAGCCCGGGTTCAAAACCGATGGCTCTCAGTTTGATGTGCTGCTCAAACCTGGACAGTCGCTTGCGCTAGACGAGGGCGAGGGCGAGGGCCACATCATCGACGTGCCCGGACATACCCCCGCGTGCGTGGCCTACCAATTTGGCGATGCGGTGTTTGTGGGCGATACCTTGTTCATGCCCGATGTCGGCACCGCACGTTGCGATTTCCCCGGTGGTGATGCCAAGACCTTGTATGCCTCGGTACAAAAGCTGTTGTCCTTGCCAGACGACACCCGCCTGTTCATGTGCCACGACTACCCACCGACAGACCGACCCGTTGCGTTTGAGTCCAGCGTGGCAGCGCAGCGGGCCCACAACATCCATGTGCACCAAGGCATCAGCGAAGCTCAATTTGTGGCGATGCGTACCCAGCGCGATGCCACTTTGGAGATGCCCGTGTTGATCTTGCCCGCGGTGCAAGTGAACATCCGAGCAGGCGAGTTACCGCCCGCTGAAGCCAATGGGACACGCTATTTGAAGATTCCGTTGAATACTCTTTGATATTTGGACTTGCACGCATGAACCGTCACCTCGTTTTACTTTCTATCGCGCAAGGCTTGTTCTTGACGAACAACGTCACCTTCATCGCGATCAACGGTCTGGTGGGCTTGAGCTTGGCCCCCGTGGCTTGGATGGCCACCTTGCCTGTGATGGGCTATGTGGTGGGCGGCGCCTTGAGCACCGGGCTCGTGGCTAAATCGCAGCAACGCTGGGGTCGCAAAGGTTCTTTCCAAATAGGCTTGTTGGTCGCGCTGTTGTCCGCTGGCTTGGGCGCTTGGGCGGTGTTGTCGCAATCGTTTGTCTTGCTGGTCACCGCCACCGTGATCGCGGGTTACTACAGCGCGAATGGCCAGTTGTATCGCTTCGCCGCGGCTGATTTATGTGCGCCTGACTACCGCGAAAAGGCGGTCTCCTTGGTCATGGCTGGCGGCTTGATTGGCGCCATCATTGGCCCTAACTTGGCCATCAAAACCAAAGACATCCTGGGCATGCCCTTTGCGGGGGCCTATGTGGCTTTGGCAGGGATTGCGGTGTTCTCGATGGCGGTGATGAGCTTCATCACCTTCCCGCCCACGCCAGCTGCGAAAACCAGTGACGAAGTGGGGCGTCCCCTGTCCACCATCCTGCGTCAGCCCGTGTTTGTGGTGGCAACTCTTGCCGCGGCGTTGGGCTACGGCGTGATGAACTTGTTAATGGCAGCCACGCCACTGGCCATGCAGGTCTGTGGCTTTTCCTTTGAAGACACGGCGTGGGTGTTGCAGTGGCATGTGATTGGCATGTTTGCACCGGGCTTTGTGACGGGACACTTGATCAAACGCTTTGGCGTGTTGACCATCATGGGCGTGGGCGTGCTGCTCAACATCGCCTGTATTGCCATGGCGTTGTCGGGTGTCGACCTACATCAGTTTTTGTTTGCGTTGTTCATGCTGGGTGTGGGCTGGAACTTTTTGTTCACGGGCAGCACCACCTTGTCTATG
>CANGML010000123.1 GCA_947454585.1 Comamonadaceae bacterium | reverse complement strand
GGTGGGGGCGGAGAGGACGGAGTCGGCTTGGATCGTGAACCAAAACATGCTGCCAGTGCCCATCTCGCTCTTGACTTTCATTTCCCCGCCCATCAGCTGTACCAACCGTTGCGCGATGGCCAATCCCAGACCTGTTCCGCCATAACGACGCGTGGTGCTCAAGTCTCCTTGGTTGAATTCGTCAAATATTTGCGATTGTTGCTCTTGCGATATGCCCATGCCTGTATCGGTAACTTCGAAGCGCAACTGAGCGGAGGTTTCTGACGCCCCCACTTGTTCAACCTGCAAATGCACGTCGCCTTGGTGGGTGAACTTGATGGCGTTGCCGATTAAGTTCGCCAAAATTTGGCGTAAGCGGCCAGGATCAACTTTGTACCAACGCTGCACGTTCGGATTGACCGTCATGCGCAATGTCAGATGTTTGAGGTCGGCATTGCGTTGAAAAAGTTGCATCAAATCTTGCAGCAGGGTGCGAATTTCAACCTCTGATGGAACGATCACCATCTTGTTGGCTTCTATTTTTGAAAAATCCAATATGTCATTGATGATGCTGAGCAGTGCCCGCGCAGAGTCCATGACTGTTTGCATTTGGCTGCGCTGTTCGATTTGTAAAGGGCTATCGAGTAGCAACTCGGTCATGCCCAAGATAGCGCTCATGGGGGTGCGAATCTCATGACTCATGTTGGCTAAAAACATGGATTTGGCATTCACAGCCTGCTCAGCGACATATTTCGCATCGCAGGCCTGTCTGACCGCTCGCGCCAACTCTTGGTTGCTGTGGGCCAATTGACGGTTGCGCTCGTCAAGGGCGTTTTCTCGCACTTGCAGGTTTGTCAACATGTCATTGAAGCCGCGCGTGAGCTGTCCGATTTCATCGTTCGAATCGGTGAACACACGAATGCTGTAGTCATGCTGCTGCGTGACTTTGCGCATGCCTGTGGTCAAGTGCATCAGTGGCGTGATCAATCGTTGTTGAAAATGTGCCGCTGCACGAATCGCGAACCAACCCGATGCCAACGAGATAGCCCCCACCATCAGCAAGCTGATCAGCCATTGCGTGAGTAGCCGGTTGGGACTGGCGCTGATCAAGAGGTAACCCACCGTTTCTTCATGCAACAGCACTGGGGAGATGTGTTCAATCATGTGTCGACTCAACACATAGCGGCTATGCGCTGGCGCATCGCTGACTGTCAGATCTGGCGCGAGTTCACATTTCAAATTGTTGAGTGTGCTGAAACTGGCAAAGCAACGGCCTGATCTGTCGTAGAGCACGACTGACGTGATGTCTTGCTCGGCTTGAATGGACTGCAGCAAGAGCTGCGCTTGACGTTGGTCTTCGAACTCAAGTGCTGCTGTGAGGTTTCGGCCAGCTATTTGTGTCACGACAGAGAGTTGGTCAAACAAATTTTGTTGAAAGGTCCAACCTTGGTAGATCAGCAACAGAAGTGCTGCAGCGCTTAAGGCAAATCCCACAGTTAACCGCATCAACCGGTCTAACTTGCTCTTGATGAATTCTTGTTGACGCATCACACCCCCCCTTTATTCAACAACGCGGGCTAATTCGAGCAATGGCGCGCCAATTTGCAAACCATGTTCGCGGGCATGTCGCAGCTGAATTTCGAATGCGATGCGGTTACCTTGCTTGATCAAGGTGACCATGCCGCCGTGTTTTTTAAAATCCGGCATGCCGCTGATGGTCAACAGGTGTTGCGATCCAGAGTCGTACAGCGCTGAAAAAGTCACGTCACTGTTGTGGTCACTGACATAAAGTACATGACAGCCACGGGTATTCAGCGGCACGCTTAATTTGCGCACTTTGATGTCGCGCTCGCGTACCTTCTGACCTTGTAGATTTTGTAAAGCCTGTTCTGTTTGGGAGTCCCCCCAGGTGCAAATTTGCAAAAAGTTGGAACGAAGCATCACCTCAGCGGGCCATTCCACAAATTTGATCATTCGCAAAATGAGCGCCGCCTGTATGCGTGCTTCTCGAGAAATTTCTGCCTCCGCATGTGTGGTCGTGAAGATGGCCAATGCCAATCCCAGGCCCAGACATGCCCGTGAGGTAGTGTTGATGAATGAAGGTAATCGCATGGGTATTGCAAAAAACTCGTCATCAATACTGGATGCGCAGACCCAACTGAACGCTGGGGCCTATCAGCGTGCGTGCCACGTCGGAAGCTTCTGAGATAAATTCAAGATGACGAGACATCAAGAGGTTGCGTCCCGTCACGCTCCATTGCACCTCGGGCGAACTGTTCCAAGCCCAACGTATGTCTAAGGCGTTGTAACTTGGAACCGATTGACCGATCACAAAGATGATGTTCTGTAATGAACCGACATGTCGAACCACGACATCTGTCTCGGTGCGTTTGTTTGGCGTATACGACCAACGCAATGAGCCAGACCACTTGGGGCTGCTGGTGGGGGATTCAAAACCCACGGTTGTTTCTGTCTTAGGTTTGAGCTTCATGCCAAACCGCGTCAGACTGGCTTGAAAGCGTTGCTGCCTCGAGGCTTGCCAATCAAGCCAAGCCTCAATACCCTGGCTGTGTCCGTTAAAGTCGTTTGCCAAGTTGGTGGGAACGACTAAATATTGATTAGGCGTGCTCGGTACGGGCGTCATGCATTCATATAAGGGCGAGCTGATGGTGGACGCGCCATTGGTGGCTTGGCAGCGCATGCTGCTCAAATCAAAACTGCCAGACTTCAGTTGGGTGTAGTCGTTGTAATACACACTGGTATCGAGGGATAGCCCTGGGGCGAGCGATTGCTTCCAGCCGACTTCGTAGGCCCACAACTGTTCCGAAGAGGTTTTTCCTGTGAGCTCGATGAACGTGGGGCGCGTCATGGCTTGCCCGTTGCGCACGTAATCTGAAGGCAGCAGCGTGCTGATGGTGCCATTGTTGTCAATGCGACTCGGTGTGCGAATGGCTTTGCTCGCAGAAGCCCACAGGGTTTGGCTTTCTTTGGGGGTCCACATAAAGCGCACATTGGGCAGCGGCTTGAGTGTTTCGTTCTCGTACTTTTCAAATTTGCTACCCAGTGTGAGCGTGAGTTTGTCAGGCACGAGACGAATATCGTCTTGCGCCAGCACGCTCCACATGCGCGTGCGTTGATTGGCCAATGAAAAGTTTTCGTAGGGCACGATGTTGGCAGGCAAGCCTGTGGTGGACTCTTGCACCGTATCTTTGGTTTGGCGAAACGAGGCGCCCACCACCAGATCATGTCCGTCCATGCTGCGATGCCGGTACTGCGTATCAAGATCTAGGATATTCATTTGGACCGCTGCATGGGCAGGCCAATCTAGGTAGCTGCGGTCAACGTAAGTTTGAAAAGTCCAGGCGTTCAGGTGATCCAAATCGTGTTGCCAGCGCGCCAGCAGATGTCCGGCGGTATTGGCTTGTTGTGTGCCCTGCAATGAGGACCCCAGAGGCTGCTTGCTATTCAGTACAGCAGATTCACCGTAAGTCCCTTGTTGTAGCTCGCCTTGCAGCGTGAGGGCATCTCTTGCCGTGGGGTTCAAATCAACGCGCCCACCCAAGCGATGTTGACGCCAACTGTCCATGCCTTTGCCAAGTCCATCAGCCAAGGTGGATGCATTGTTTTCAAAACTTTTGCCATAAAGACGCCAGAAGCCTGAATCCCCGAGTTCACTGCCATAGCGCATGGACACCTGGCCTTTGCTCGCGGTGCCGAGACTGGTGTCTATCAAAACCCCTTGGGTGTCGGCTGCAGATTTAGTAATGATGTTGACCACGCCATTGACGGCATTTGCGCCCCACAGCGAGGCACCTGGGCCCCGGATCACTTCAATGCGTTCGATGTCTGCGAGGACGGTGTCTTGAGCGGCCCACGTGACACCAGAAAACATGGGTGAATAGACCACCCGTCCATCGATCATGACCAACAGTTTGTTGGCAAAGCGGCCGTTGGGGCCGCGTGCGCTGACGGCCCATGCATTCGCGCTCACTTGGGCCACTTGAATCCCAGGCGCCAAGCGCAAGGCGTCGGGCAGGTTTTGCGCGCCAGAGCGGCGTATGTCGTCCCCTGTGATGACAAAAACCGCTGCAGCGGCCCGAGAGAGGGTTTGCGGCTTTTTGGAGACCGAGGTGATCTCAAGTTCCAACACTTCTTGCAGAGCCAAGCCCAAGAAGGGATCAGCCTCCTGCGCAGGTGTGGAGACGTGGCACAGACTCAGTGCCAGTGCGAGGCTGATTTGTAGTTGGTAAGGTTTCATCAGTCATTCCAAAGTAAAAGTATTCATACCAAATGAATACTGAAAACAAGAAAGTGACTGTATTTTCTTACAATTTATTCAAATTAGTTAATAAAGTAACAAAATTTATACTTTTTCTTCAAAAGCAACAAAAATAGTGGTAATTTTAAAACATCCTGGCCAGTAAGCCACCTTCAGCGGGGCCTTCAATGGGAATCCAGACATGGGTCGGGTTGCCCGCTGCCACGTCGATGGAGGCACCAGTTTTGTCTTTCATTTGCGCCAGCGTGACGATGCGGTTGCCGCTGGGGTGGATGATCTCGATGCGATCGCCGACTGAGAATTTGTTTTTGGTTTCAATCTCCGCCCAGCCATCCGCCACGCTGCGCACCTCGCCTACAAATTGGCTGCGGTGGGCGATCGAGTGGCCTGTTTCGTAGTTTTGGTAATCGTTCGCAGGACGGCGGTCCATCAAGCCCGCGGTGTAACCGCGGTTGGCCAAGCCTTCGAGTTCGGTGATGAGCTCGGGATTAAAGGGTCGACCCGCCACTGCGTCGTCAATCGCGCGGCGATACACCTGCGCAGTGCGGCTCACATAGTAGAGAGACTTGGTGCGCCCCTCGATCTTGAGCGAGTCCACGCCGATTTTGGTGAGGCGCTCCACGTACTCGACAGCGCGCAAGTCTTTGCTGTTCATGATGTAAGTGCCGTGCTCGTCTTCCATGATGGGCATGAGTTGGCCGGGGCGGCCTTTTTCTTCGAGCAGATAGATGTGGTCTGCGGCAGGGTGGCGTTCACCATTGCCGCACGAGGAGAAGCTGGATTCGGCCTCTTGTTGCGACTTGGCAAAGTCAAAGTCGCCTTCCATAGGCAGCGCCATGGCTTCACCGGTGTTGGGGTCGGTGGCGCTGGCTTGGGTGCCGTAGCTCCAGCGGCAGGCGTTGGTGCAGGTGCCTTGGTTGGGGTCGCGCCGGTTGAAGTAGCCCGACAGCAAGCAGCGGCCTGAATACGCGATGCACAGGGCACCGTGGACGAACACTTCGAGCTCCATATCAGGACACTCTTGGCGGATTTTTTCAATTTCGTCAAAGCTGAGTTCGCGCGACAAAATGATACGCGTCACGCCCACTTGTTGCCAAAACTTCACGGCCGCCCAGTTGACGGTGTTGGCCTGCACCGACAGGTGAATCGGCACTTCAGGCCACTTCTCACGCACCATGGCAATCAGGCCAGGGTCGGCCATGATGAGGCCATCAGGCTTCATGGCGATGACGGGTTCGATGTCACGCAAGTAGGTGCGGACCTTGTCATTGTGGGGCAGCAAATTGCTGGTGACAAAGAACTTTTTGCCACGCGCGTGCGCTTCGGCAATGCCGATGCCAATTTGCTCGAGCTTGAACTCGTTGTTGCGAGCACGCAAGCTGTAGCGAGGTTGTCCCGCGTAAACGGCGTCGGCGCCGAAGTCGTAAGCAGCGCGCATTTTGTCGAGCGAACCTGCGGGGAGCAGGAGCTCGGGGGCTTTGAGTGTGGTCATCGTCGTGGCTGCT
>CANGML010000122.1 GCA_947454585.1 Comamonadaceae bacterium | reverse complement strand
TACAAAGCGCGCTTTGCCAACCCCTTTGTGGCGGGCGCACGCGGTTTTATCGACGACGTCATCCAACCGCACGAAACACGCAAGCGCATCTGCCGCTCGCTGGTGATGTTGAAAGACAAGAAGCTCGACAACCCATGGCGCAAGCACGGCAACATTCCGCTTTAAGCCAAGAGGAGAAGAAGAACATGTTTACAAAAATTCTGATCGCCAACCGTGGCGAAATCGCCTGCCGCGTGATCGCCACCGCTCACAAGATGGGCATCAAAACCGTGGCCGTTTATTCTGAAGCCGACAAAGAAGCACGTCACGTGCAGCTCGCTGACGAAGCCGTGTTGTTGGGCCCCGCGCCGTCACGCGAGTCCTACCTGGTGGCCGACAAAATCATCTCGGCGGCCAAGGCCACAGGCGCTCAAGCCATTCATCCGGGCTATGGCTTCTTGAGCGAGAACACCGAGTTCGCCAAGCGTTGCGAGGAAGAGGGCATCGCCTTCATCGGCCCCAAGGCGCACTCCATCGCGGCGATGGGCGACAAGATCGCGTCGAAAAAGCTGGCGCTCGAAGCCAAGGTCAACACCATCCCCGGCTACAACGATGCCATTGACACGGCAGAACAAGCGGTCGAGATTGCCAAAGGCATTGGCTACCCCGTCATGATCAAGGCGTCAGCGGGCGGCGGCGGCAAGGGTTTGCGCGTGGCCTTCAACGACAAAGAAGCCTTGGAGGGCTTCACCTCTTGCCGCAACGAAGCGCGCAACAGCTTTGGCGACGACCGTGTGTTCATCGAGAAATACGTACTTGAGCCGCGCCACATTGAAATTCAAGTGTTGGGCGACAGCCATGGCAATGTGCTGTATTTGAACGAGCGCGAGTGCTCGATTCAGCGTCGTCACCAAAAAGTGATCGAAGAGGCGCCGTCACCTTTCATCAGCGACGCGACCCGCAAAGCCATGGGCGAGCAAGCGGTGGCTTTGGCCAAGGCGGTGAAGTACCAATCGGCGGGGACGGTTGAATTCGTGGTCGGCAAAGACCAAGACTTCTACTTCCTCGAGATGAACACCCGCTTGCAGGTGGAACACCCGGTGACCGAAGCCATCACCGGCCTCGACTTGGTGGAGCAAATGATTCGTGTGGCTGCTGGCGAGAAGCTCTCGTTCACACAAGCTGACGTCAAGCGTGACGGTTGGGCCATCGAGTGCCGCATCAACGCCGAAGACCCCTTCCGCAATTTCTTGCCCTCAACAGGCCGCTTGGTGCGTTTCCAAACGCCCAAACAAACCATGTTCCAAGGCAACACCCAAGACCTGCACGGCGTGCGTGTGGACACGGGTGTGCAAGACGGTGGCGAGATCCCGATGTTCTATGACTCGATGATCGCCAAGCTGATCGTGCACGGCAAAGACCGCAATGAGGCCATCACCAAAATGCGCGAAGCCTTGAACGGCTTCGTCATTCGCGGCATCAGCTCGAACATCCCATTCCAAGCCGCCTTGTTGGCGCACCCCAAGTTTGTATTGGGCCAGTTCAACACCGGCTTTATCGCTGAGCACTATGCCCACGGTTTCCGAGCCGAAGACGTGCCGCACGATGACCACGATTTCCTCGCGGCCTTAGCTGCCTTCGTGCGCCGCAAGTCACGCCAACGTGCGGCCAATCTCAGCGGTCAATTGCCCGGCTATGACGTGCAGATCGGTCAAGACTACGCGGTGGTCGAGTTGGGCCAACAAGGGAACAACCGTTATGTGCCCGTGCATGTGGATGAGTTCGCCAGCAAACCCGGCGTGGCACAAATCACCATTGCCGGTAAAACCTATGCGATCGAGAGTAAGTCACGCTTGAACGACATCCGCATCGAAGGCATTTGCAATGGCAAGCCTTTCACCGCGCAGGTTGAACGTGGCACCTTGAAGAACCCCCTGGCCTTGCAAGTGCAACACAACGGCACGCGCATTGAAGCCTTGGTGATGTCGCCTCGCATGGCCGATTTGCACAAACTCATGCCATTCAAAGCCCCTCCAGACTTGAGCAAGTATGTGATCTCTCCTATGCCTGGTTTGTTGGTTGAAGTGTCTGTGGCCCCCGGACAAAAAGTGCAAGCGGGTGAGCGTGTGGCGGTCATCGAAGCGATGAAGATGGAAAACGTGTTGTTCGCGACGCAAGACGGCGTGGTCAAAAAAGTAGTGGCCGCCAAAGGCGAATCACTGACCGTGGACCAAATGATTGTGGAGTTCGAATAAATGAGCGCCAGTTCTTCCCGTCCCTTCAAAGTCCTCGGCATCCAACAAATCGCCATTGGCGGCCCTGACAAGGGCCGCTTGAAAACCCTCTGGGTCGACATGTTTGGCCTGGAGGTCACGGGCACGTTTCAAAGTGAACGCGAGAACGTGGACGAAGACATCTGCGCCATCGGTGTTGGCCCCTTCAAGGTTGAAGTCGATTTGATGCAACCCATGGACATCGATAAGAAGCCGGCGGTGCATGCCACGCCCTTGAACCATGTGGGTTTGTGGATTGATGACCTGCCTGTGGCCGTGGAATGGCTCAGCGCGCAAGGCGTGCGCTTTGCGCCTGGCGGCATCCGCAAGGGCGCGGCGGGCTTTGACATCACCTTTTTGCATCCCAAGGGCAACGACGAGTTCCCCATTGGCGGCGAAGGCGTGTTGATTGAGTTGGTGCAAGCGCCGCCTGAGGTGGTGAAGGCATTTGCGGCCTTGGCGGCATCGCACGCCAGATAGCGATTCGCTAACTTGTCCCAGCCACTGTGTTCACAGTGGCTTTTTTTTGCCCCAATTTTTTGTCCTACCTAGCAATCACCCTATGGAGTTATTGTTGGAAAACGGCGACCATGCACTTAAAGACAGAGCAGATGGAATGAAAAAATCTAAGGACTTCCGACCCTACATTCCAACCTTGGATTACCCAAGGGTTGCAGCATTTCAGGGTCGCGATGCCTATCAGCATGGCGATGCGGGTTTAGCCAACCCTATCCCTCAGGCCTTGCTGTTCACGCCTTGGGAGAGGCTCTACAACGAACCGTTCAAGGGCATCACCACAGATGGGCATGTCATTCCCGGCTTGTTTGAGCTAGCCCCTAACGGGGCGCCGGTTCATCTGATGGTGAATGCAGCGACACAGCTCCTCCATCTGCTCACCCCAGACCAAGCCAGTGCTTTGTGCATGCCCTTGGAGGCGCGGGAGTGGCGCCGGTGGAACAACACCGAGATGTACACCTACCGCTATGGACTACGCCTTGAGGAATTAAGCGATGGGCTGAAAGCTGCGGTGTTGGGGGTGGTTCAAGCAAGCTTGAGCCAAAGTGGGTTTGAAAAAACCCGTCATGTGATGCAGATCAACCATTTTTTGGGTGAGCTGACTGGCAACACGCGCGTCCTTGGCGAGTGGAGTTACAACTTCACCCTTTTCGGCTCGCCCTCATTAGATGGGCCTTGGGGCTGGCAACTGATGGGCCATCATCTGGCCTTGAACTGCATGGTGGTGAACCAACAGATGGTCTTGACGCCCACCTTCATGGGCGCCGAGCCCACCCACATCGACAGAGGACCGCGGGCGGGCCTCAAGGTGTTTGAAGACGAGGAGCTGCGCGGACTCGCGTTCATGACCTCCCTCAGTGCCTCACAGCGTGCGCAGGCCATCATCTATCACGCGTCTGTCGGCGGAGATTTGCCAGAAGGGCGGCGTCATAAGGCAGACCAATTGCATTTAGGTGGCGCCTTGCAGGACAACCGCATCATTCCCTACGAGGGTTTAGCGGGCAAAGACATGACCTCGTCGCAACGGGTGCAGCTTTTGTCGCTGATGGAGACCTATGTGGCCACACTGCCTGAAGGGCCCAGCAAAGCAAGACTAGAAGAAGTGGAGCGGCATTTAGACGAGACCCATTTTTGCTGGATTGGGGGCACAGGTGAAGATGACACTTTTTACTACCGCATCCAGAGCCCCGTGGTGATGATTGAGTTTGACCATCACTCGGGCGTGTTCCTCACCAACCCCCTACCGGCGAAATTTCATATCCACACCTTGGTCAGAACGCCGAACGGCAATGACTATGGGCTAGATCTCCTGCGACTGCATTACTTAAGAGACCATCACGACAGTATTCGTCCGGGTGTTGCAGGTGGTCCTATCCATCACCATCATCACCATCACCATCAGGTCACGGATTCAACATTACCCAAGAAAGACTGATTTGAAAAACTATGCCATCTCCAGACGCGTTGCGGCTCAAGCCTTAGGCGCAGCGGCCTTGTGGCCTTTGTGGGTCGACGCGCAGACACACAAGTTCCCGCAAAAACCTATTCGCATGCTGATTCCGTTTCCTGCGGGTGGCGGGCCAGACAGTGTGGGCCGCTTGGTGGCACAAATTCTGACTGCGCGTTGGGGGCAAAGTGTGGTGGTGGACAACGTGGCTGGCGCCTCCGGCCAAATTGGCACGCAAGTTGTGTCGCGTGCCGCGCCGGATGGGTACACACTGTTGTTTGCACCACCAACGCCCATCACCATTGCAGAGTATTTCTTGCCCAAACCCAACTACGATGCGGCGCAAGACCTGACGACGATTGCCCTGATTGGACGCAATCCTGCTGTCATCGTGGTGCCGGCCTCGGTCCCCGCCAATAATTTGTCTGAGTTTTTTGCATTGGCCAAGAAAGATCCGAACAAATATTTTTATGGATCACCAGGCTTAGGTCATGCGTTTCACTTGACCACTGAAATCATCATGGGCCAAGCAGGCGTGCACTTGACCCATATTCCCTACCAAGGCAGTTCTAAGGCCGTCATGGGCATGTTGTCCGGTGACATCCAGTTTTTGGTGCAGTCGGTGGAGGCTGTCAAAGAACATATCAAGTCAGGACGGCTGCGTGCCTTGGCTACCTTAGAAAATACCAGGCTCCCAGCGTTTCCCGATTTGCCCACCTTGACGGAGTCTGGGTTACCCGCGTTGGGCATCATGAATTGGTATGGTGCGTTTTTGCCGGCCAAGACACCCAGCGATCTCGTGAATTTTTGGGAAAAAGAATTGCTGTCATTGGCCAAAGACCCTGCCTTCAATAAGAAGATGGCGGAGATGAGTTTTGACCCAGTGACCTATGGCTCCCAAGAGTTCAAACGCATCATGACGGTCGAGCGAGCGCAGTGGGCTGCCGTGATCAAAGCCACCCAAATTTCAACGCAGAAATAAATATGGACTTAGGTATCAAAAATCGCACGGCACTTGTCTGTGCCTCGTCCCAGGGGTTGGGGCTCGCGTGTGCCACGGCGTTGGCGCGTGAGGGGGCAAAGGTTGTCATCAACGGTCGCAACCAAGAGCGATTGAACAAGGCAACTCAGGAGATACGCGCGAAGACGGGTATTGATGTCACACACATCCTGGCAGACATCACGACCCCAGCGGGTCGGCAAACCATACTCGAGGCTTGTCCTGCGCCAGATATCTTGATCAACAACAATGCAGGCCCAGCGCCCGGGCAACTCGCAGATTGGGACCATGACGCTTGGATCCATGCGCTAGAGGCGAATATGTTGGCGCCCATCTTGTTGATTCGCGCATACGTCCCAGGCATGCGTGAACGACAGTTTGGCCGCATCGTCAACATCACTTCAGCGATGGTGAAGAGCCCGCGCCCGCACATGGCCTTGTCAACTTCTGCGCGTACGGGATTGACCGCCTTCAGCAAATCCTTGTCGCTGGATGTCGCGGTGGATAACGTCACCCTCAACAACCTCTTGCCCGAGAGAATTGATACGC
>CANGML010000121.1 GCA_947454585.1 Comamonadaceae bacterium | reverse complement strand
GCCAATGAGGGCGTCCAGCGCCTCATCGCTTTGCAACTCGCGCAAGTTTTTGGTGTTGGGGCTGGAGATGTTGACCGTCACGTAGTCGGCATGCGGGTAGACGCCGTCGAGGCAAATCAGGTAGTCCTGCGCCGCATTCTCGATCGGGGTGACGGCGTTTTTACCGATGTTCAAGCCCAGCAGCATGGGGGTGCCAAATTTGCTGCGAAACTTTGCCTGCTTCACGTTGGCCAAGAAGGCTTCTAAGCCATCATTGTTGAAACCCAAGCGGTTGATCAGGGCGTTGGCCTCGGGCAAGCGAAACATGCGAGGTTTGGGGTTGCCAGGCTGGCCTTTGGGCGTGACGGTGCCAACCTCGACAAAGCCAAATCCCATTGCCGCTAAGCCATCGATGCATTGCGCATTTTTGTCCAAGCCTGCCGCCAAGCCCACCCGGTTGGGAAAGGTCAAGCCTGCCAGTTGCAAGGGGTCTTGCACGCGTGCTTGGCCATAGGCCCAAGCCAACGGTGTGTTTTGTGTGCGGGCCAACAGGGCTAGCGTGTGCTCATGGGCGGTTTCGGCATCCATCGCAAACAGAAATGGGCGGGCGAGCGAATAGGGCAACAACGACATGGATAATCTCAAGCTTTGGTCAATACAAGCTTGGATTTTCGCCCATGAGCACCCCACAAAATGCTGCCCCTCTGACACAAGATGAATTAAAGACCTTGGTGGGCCAAGCCGCCCTGCAATACGTGGTGCCAGGCGAGGTGGTGGGTGTCGGCACGGGCTCGACGGTGAACAAGTTCATCGATGCCTTGGCCGCGATGAAAGATCAAATCCGAGGTGCGGTGTCGAGCTCGGTGGCATCGACTGAACGCTTGCAAGCTTTGGGCATCCCCGTTTTTGAGGCCGCCGAGGTGGACAGCTTGTCGGTCTACATTGATGGTGCAGATGAAATCGATCATCAGGGCTATATGGTCAAAGGCGGTGGTGCTGCGTTGACCCGTGAAAAAATTGTGGCTGCGCAATCCAAGATGTTTGTGTGCATCGCCGATGAAAGCAAACTGGTGAATGCGCTAGGTGCATTCCCCTTACCCGTTGAAGTCATCCCCATGGCCACCGCACGCGTGATGCGTCAGTTTGCTGCCATGGGCGGCAGCGCCAAGGTACGTTTGAAAGCGGGCCAACCCTTGGTGACAGACAACGGCCAACACATCATCGATGTGACGGGCTTGAAGATCAGCGACCCTCTGCAATTTGAAACCGATGTCAGCCAATGGCCAGGCGTGGTGACGGTGGGCGTGTTTGCCCATCAAAAAGCGCAGGTGTGTTTGCTGGGCACCTCCCAAGGCGTGAAGACGCTGAAGTTTTGAAAAGCCTAGGCACTGCTTATCGGGCCTTGGTGCTAGGCGCATCGGGTGCACTGGGCTGTGCGTTTGTCGAGGCCTTGCAGGCCGATACCGCATGTGCGGCAGTGGTAGGGCTCTCGCGTAGTTTGCAACCGTCGTTTCACTTAGAAGACGAGGCCAGCATCGCTGCTGCGGCTGCCGCATTGAACGGGCCGTTTCACCTGATCATCGATGCCACCGGTGCTTTAACGATTGACGGGCAGGGGCCAGAAAAACACATGGGTGCCCTCAACGCCACACAGTTGGCCCGCGCGTTTGAAGTCAACACCATCGGCCCCGCGTTGCTGCTCAAACACTTCTTGCCTTTGCTGGCTTCTCGGGAACGCAGCATCTACGCCAAATTGTCGGCACGCGTGGGCAGCCTCAGCGACAACCGTAAAGGCGGTTGGTATGGTTACCGTGCCGCGAAAGCCGCCTTGAACATGGTGCTGCAGACGGCGGCGATTGAAGCGGCTCGTAAACGCCCGCAACTGGTGGTGGCGGCCATGCAGCCGGGTACGGTGGCGTCGCGTTTGTCAGAGCCGTTTGTTCCTGCCCATGACTGCCTCACACCAGCGCAATCGGTGGCAGGACTGCTCAGTGCTTTGGATGGGTTACCTGCACAAGCTGGGGCGCACTTTGTGGATTACCAAGGGCTCGCAATTCCTTGGTGACAGCGCGCTGACTGGCAGGGTGTTTAAGCCATGCCTTGGTGACGTAGCAAGGCATCAAGTTGGGGTTCACGACCACGAAAGGCTTTGAACGATTCCATGGCGGGGCGACTGCCGCCAACTTCTAGGATAGTTTCTCGGTAGCGCCGGCCCGTATCGATGTTCGGATCGCCGTCGGCTCCTGCCGTTTCTTCAAAGGCGGCGTAGGCGTCTGCACTCAACACCTCGGCCCACTTGTAGCTGTAGTAACCCGCCGCGTAGCCGCCAGCAAAGATGTGGCTGAAGGTGTGCAGCGAGCGACCCCAAGTCGGACTTTGCAGCACGGCCACTTCAGCGCGCACATCGCGCAGCACTTGCATGAAGTCTTGGGCTTTTGCGCCGTCCGTGTGCAAGCGCATGTCTACCAGCGAGAACTCAATTTGGCGCAAGGTTTGCAAACCACTTTGGAAGTTTTTCGCGGCTAGCATTTTGTCAAACAGTGCGCGCGGTAATGGCTCGCCGGTGTCGACGTGTGCCGTCATGTGGCGTAACACGCTCCACTCCCAGCAGAAGTTCTCCATGAACTGGCTGGGCAACTCGACCGCGTCCCACTCCACACCGCTGATACCTGAGACATCGCGCTCGTTGACCTGCGTGAGCATGTGGTGCAAGCCATGGCCGCACTCGTGGAAGAGGGTGATCACATCGTCGTGGGTCAGCAGCGGCGGCTTGCTACCCACGCCTTCGGCAAAGTTACACACCAGGTGAGCCACTGGCGTTTGCAGTGCGCCTGTATCGGGGCGCAACCAACGGGCGCGAACATCGTCCATCCAAGCGCCGCCGCGTTTGCCTGCGCGTGCGCCGGGGTCGAGGTAGAACTGGCCTACGAGCTCAGGCGGCAAGCCGCGGGTGCGGTTGGCTTGCGAATGCCTTTCAATACGATAGAACTCAACCGCTGGGTGCCAGACAGGTGCCTCGTCGCGGCGAATGCTCACCTCAAACAAGGTTTCCACAATTTTGAACAAACCGGCTAACACCTTGGGCGCCGTGAAGTAGGGTTTGACTTCTTGTTCGCTGAAAGCGTAGCGCGCTTCTTTGAGCTTCTCACCGATATAAGGCCAGTCCCAAGCTTGTGGGTCTTGGATGTTCAAGTGCTCGACCGCAAAGACGCGCATTTCAGCCACGTCTTTTTCGGCGTAGGGGCGGGCACGCCTGGCGAGGTCACGCAAAAACGCCATCACCTCGGCGGGTGACTGGGCCATTTTGGCGGCCAGTGAGACTTCCGCGAAGTTGGCATAGCCCAAGAGCTGTGCTTCCTCTTGGCGCAGGGCCAGTATTTCTTTCACCCATGGGGTGTTGTCTTGCTCTGCTTTGCCTGCCTGCACCGCTTCGGATTGGTCTGAGGCGCGCGTGGCGTAGGCCCGGTAGAGCTTCTTGCGCAGCGCCGAACTGTGGGCAAACTGCATGATGGGCAAATAGCACGGCATTTTTAAATTCAATTGATGGCCCGTCATTCCCTCTTTTTCGGCGGCCGCGCGCGTGGCTTGCAGCACATCCTCAGGCACGCCTGCCAGCTCATCGGCACTCACGATGGCCGACCATTGGTCGGTGGCGTCCAACACGTTCTCGCTGAATTTTTGGCTCACCTCGGCTTGACGCTCTTGGATGGCGGCAAAGCGCTCTTTGGCCGCGCCTACCAACTCTGCACCAGACAGCACAAAGTTGCGCATGGCCAAGGTGTGGGCGTGTTGTTGCTCGGCATTCAAGCTCGCCACGTGAATAGCTTTGTACTTGGCATACAAGCGCTCGTCTGCGCCTAAGCGCGTGTAGAACTCGGTCACGCGCGGCAAGGCTTCGGTGTACGCCGCACGCAATTCGGGTGTATCGGCCACCGAGTGCAAATGGCTCACAGCGCCCCATGCACGGCTGAGTTTTTCAGTGGCGACATCGAGCACCGTGGCCATGGCTTTCCATTCGGCAGGGAAGTCAGCAGCGGTGACTTGCTCTAACGCGGCATCTGCGGCAGGCAACAGCTGGTCAAGTGCAGGCGCGATATGCGATGGTTGAATCACGTCGAACAGCGGGTGATTCGAGAAATCGAGAAGCGGGTTGTTCAGTGACATGCAAAACTTTCAAGAAATAGAGGGCCGCACAGCTTGGCAGAGCGAAAGCACAAATTTCAATGGGTATCAGATAGGGCGCGTTGCGCTGATTCCAAGGTGTTCACCAACAACATCGTGATAGTCATGGGGCCCACGCCGCCAGGGACGGGGGTGATGTAGCTGGCAACTTCTTTCACGCCGTCGAAGTCCACATCGCCGCAAAGTTTGCCTTCATCGTTGCGGTTCATGCCCACGTCCAGTACCACCGCACCGGGCTTGACCATGTCGGCGGTCAGCACGTTGCGCTTACCCACAGCCGCCACGATGACATCAGCTTGCAAGGTCATCGCTTTCAAATCTTGGGTACCGCTGTGGCAAATGGTGACGGTGGCGTTTTGTTGCAAAAGCATCAGCGCCATGGGCTTGCCTACGATATTGCTTCGGCCAATCACCACCGCGTGTTTGCCTGTCAGGTTATAGCCAATGCTCTCCAACATCTTCATGCAGCCATAGGGCGTGCAGGGCCAAAATCCTGGCATGCCGGTCATCAAAGCGCCTGCGCTGGCCATGTGGAAGCCGTCCACGTCTTTGGCGGGACTGATGGCTTCGATCACTTTTTGGGCATCGATGTGGGCGGGCAAGGGCAGTTGCACCAAGATGCCGTGGATTGACGAATCGTTGTTCAACGCTGTCACACGCGCCAACAAGTCAGCCTCACTCATGGTGGCTTCGTATTTTTCAAGGACTGAGTGCAGCCCGGCCTCTTCACAAGCTTTGACCTTGTTGCGCACATACACCTGGCTAGCAGGGTTGTCGCCCACAAGCACCACGGCCAAGCCCGGTGTCAAGCCCTGAGCCTTGAGGGCCGCCGTATCTGCGGCGACTTGGGCGCGCAGTTGTTTGGAGAGGGCATTACCGTCAATCAGTTGTGCAGTCATGGTCTTGTGTATACAGAGAAGGGGTTGAATTGAAAACGCCCGTGAGACACGGGCGTTAAAAACCTAAGCCTAAGGCCAGCGTTAGGCTTTGGGTGCGTTTTGTCCGAGGGCTGTTTTCAGCAAATCGGCGACGGTGTTGGCGTTGAGCTTTTCCATGATGTTGGCACGGTGTGCTTCCACTGTTTTGATGCTGATGCCGAGGTCGTCTGCAATTTGCTTGTTCAAGCGGCCAGCCACGATGCGCTCTAGCACTTGGGATTCGCGCGTGGTGAGTTTGGCCATCAAGGCATCGCGACTTGCCGCAAGTTGGTAGTCGGCGAAAGATTCATTAGCTTGGCTCAACATGCGTTCGACCAAGCTGACCAAGGCTGTCTCGTCAAAAGGCTTTTGGATGAAGTCCATCGCCCCTTTTTTCATGGTGTCGACCGCCATTGGTACATCACCGTGGCCCGTGATGAAAACAATGGGCAAGGGGGATTTGCGCTCGACCAGTTTGTCTTGCAATTCCAAGCCCGTCATGCCACCCATACGGATGTCCACGATCAAGCAAGCGACCTCGCGTGCGTCATACCGGCTGAGAAAAGTTTCAGCGGAGTCAAAGCAACGAACACGGTAGTCCTTGCCCTCAAGCAGCCATTGCAGCGAATCGCGCACAGCCTCGTCGTCGTCAACAACGTAAACCGTACCTTTTTTGGGAATCAAACTCATCAATCAAACT
>CANGML010000120.1 GCA_947454585.1 Comamonadaceae bacterium | reverse complement strand
CTTGTGAAGTCTGGATCAGCAAGGGTGACCGCCGCGTGAATGCCAAGAGCATCATGGGCGTCATGATGTTGGCTGCAGGCATCGGCTCTGAGGTGGCCTTAGAAACCGAAGGTGCGCAAGAGCAAGAGGCTATGGACGCTTTGTTAGCCTTGATGGCCGACAAGTTTGGCGAAGGCGAATAGGGCATGACCTTTTCTATCCACGGTCTTGCTGTTGCCCGGGGCATCGCGATTGGGCGTGCCGTGCTGGTGGCTTCCAGTCGTGTGGATGTGGCTCACTATTTCATTGAGCCAGAACAGATTGATCCAGAGCTTGCGCGGTTAACGCACGCTCGCGAGGCGGTCTTGGCTGAATTGCAAACCCTGCATGACAACCTACCCAAAGATTCACCGCCAGAGTTGGCGGCGATCTTGGAAGTGCATTTGATGTTGGTGCAAGACGCCATGCTGGAAGATGGGGTCACCAATTGGGTGAAAGATCGTCTGTACAACGCGGAGTGGGCCTTGACCTCCCAGTTGGATGTCGTGGCGCGCCAGTTTGACGACATGGATGACCCCTACTTGCGCGAGCGCAAGGGTGATTTAGAACAAGTGGTTGAGCGTATGTTGCGCCACCTCAAAGGCGTGGCGCATGTGATTCCACAAGCCGCCGTAAAACGTAGCGCGACGCCACGTCAACAAGACTTGCAGTTGGGCGACGACATGGACGTGCCGCTGGTCTTGGTGGCGCATGATTTATCGCCCGCCGATATGCTGCAGTTCAAGCAAAGCGTCTTCACGGGCTTTGTCACCGATGTCGGCGGCAAGACCTCACACACGGCGATCGTGGCGCGTAGCTTAGATATTCCCGCTGTGGTGGGCGCACGCACCGCGAGTCAGTTGGTGCGGCAGGACGATTGGATCATCATTGACGGTGATGCTGGCGTAGTCATCGTCAACCCATCCCCCATCATCTTGGCTGAGTACGGGTTCAAGCAACGGCAGGCCCAAGTGGAGCGTGAACGGCTCTCGCGTCTGCGCCATACCCCTGCGGTGACCTTAGATGGGCAGCGCGTGGAGTTGTTGGCCAACATTGAGATGCCTGAAGATTCGCCCGCCGCCTTGGATGTGGGTGCCGTGGGCGTGGGCTTGTTTCGCAGCGAATTTTTATTCATGGGGCGTGAAGGCGCTTTGCCTGATGAGGAAGAGCAGTACCAAGCCTACAAGCGCGCGGTGGATGGCATGAAGGGCTTACCTGTCACCATTCGCACGGTGGACATTGGGGCGGATAAGCCCTTAGATCGCACGGCCAAAGATGAAACGCATCTCAATCCAGCCTTGGGTTTGCGTGCCATTCGTTGGAGCTTGGCCGATCCCGCCATGTTCCTGACACAGTTGCGCGCTATTTTGCGTGCCGCAGCGCATGGACAAGTGCATTTGTTAATTCCGATGCTGGCGCATGCTCGCGAAATCAAGCAAACCTTAGTTTTGGTGGATAAAGCACGCAAGCAGCTCGATGCCCGCGGGCTTTCATTTGGCCCGATCAAAATTGGCGCCATGATTGAGGTGCCTGCTGCTGCGTTGAGTGTGAAGATGTTTTTGCGCCACTTCGACTACTTGTCGATTGGCACGAATGATTTGATTCAATACACCTTGGCCATTGATCGTGCTGATGAATTGGTCGCGCATTTGTATGACCCCTTGCATCCGGCGGTGTTGCGGTTGTTGGCTGACACGATTGCCGAGTCACGCGCCCAAGGCAAGGGGGTGAGCGTGTGCGGTGAGATGGCGGGCGACCCCGCCATGACGCGTTTGTTGTTGGGTCTTGGCTTGCGCAGTTTTTCCATGCATCCCACGCAAATATTGGCAGTCAAACAGGAGGTCATCCGAGCGGATGCCTCGCGCCTAGAGGCTTGGGCTCAAGACGTATTGGCCTGCGACGAGCCGGCAGAGATGATGGGTCTCTAAGACTTGGTCGCTGAGGCGGCGGCATGCGCCTGTTGGTCTGCGTGATAGCTGCTGCGCACCATGGCGCCAATGGCAGCATGGCTGAATCCCATCTCGTAGGCTTTTTCTTCGAACATTTTGAACGTGTCTGGGTGCACATAACGACGCACAGGGATGTGGCTGGTGCTTGGCGCGAGGTACTGGCCAATCGTGAGCATGTCGATGTTATGCGCGCGCATGTCTTGCATGACTTGCAAGATTTCTTCATCTGTTTCGCCTAAGCCGACCATCAAGCCACTCTTGGTTGGGATGTGGGGGAAAAGCGCTTTGAATTTCTTGAGTAAATTCAGGCTGAATGCGTAGTCACTGCCGGGGCGTGCTTCTTTGTAAAGACGCGGCACGGTTTCCATGTTGTGATTCATCACATCAGGCGGGGCGGCTTTGAGAATCTCTAACGCACGGTCGTCACGGCCACGGAAGTCGGGCACCAGAATTTCAATTTGTGTCTGGGGCGAGAGCTCGCGTGTGCGGCGAATGCAATCGACAAAGTGCTGGCTGCCGCCGTCGCGCAAATCATCGCGATCAACGCTGGTGATCACCACGTATTGCAGCTTCAAGTCGGCAATCGTTTTGGCTAGGTTTTCTGGCTCGTTCACATCCAACGGGTCTGGGCGGCCGTGGCCGACGTCGCAAAAAGGGCAACGTCGCGTGCACTTGTCGCCCATGATCATGAAGGTGGCGGTGCCTTTGCCAAAGCATTCGCCAATATTGGGGCAGCTCGCCTCTTCGCAGACCGTGACCAATTTATTGGCGCGTAGCACGTCTTTGATTTCATAGAAGCGGGTCGAGGGTGAGCCGGCCTTGACACGGATCCAGTCGGGTTTTTTGAGTATTTCGCCCTGCTCCACTTTGACGGGGATGCGTGACAGCTTGGCTGCTGCTTTGTGTTTTGCAGAGGCGTTGTAGTTGTCGACGGTTTGCGCTTCGCGCACAACGGGGTTGTCAGGGTGAGACATAGCGATAAAGCCTGTGTTGAGGGCCCAGTGTTCAGGGCGACAAATAGGTGACGAGCTTTTGGCTCAAGACATCAGCGGCTTCTTGCCAGCTGATCGATACACCGATTGTAGAAAGATCGATGGTTTGTAACCCTTGATAGCCGCAGGGGTTGATTCGCTGATAGGGCGAAAGGTCCATGGCCACGTTCAGGGACACACCGTGGTAGGTGCAATGGCGGCTGACCTTGATGCCTAAGGCGGAAATTTTCCCAAGACCTGCAAAGTCAGGATCACGATTCGCATCTTTTGTCGGGCGCTGGGCTAAGACGGCGTGGCTGTGCGGGTCGTCAAGGCGAACATAAATGCCTGGCGCGCCCGAAACGCGATGGCCTGTAATAGCAAAGTGCGCCAGAGTTCGGATGACGGCTTCCTCAAGGCGGAATACATATTCTTTGACGTAGTAGCCCGTGCGTTTGAGGTCGATCAGGGGATAGGCCACGACTTGACCCGGGCCGTGAAAAGTAACTTGCCCGCCTCGGTTGGTTGCCACAACAGGAATGTTTCCGGGTGCCAGTAAGTGATTGGCTTGGCCCGCGAGCCCTTGCGTAAAAACGGGCGGGTGCTCGCAGATCCATATCTCGTCAGGTGTGTTGTCTGTTCGCGTAGCCGTGAAGTCCTGCATCGCCTGGTACGTGGGCAGATACGCGACTTGGCCTAGCGCAGATAGTTTCATCTGGTGTTCAAAGAACGACTTTGACCATCGGGTGAGAGGTCAGTGTGCGGTAGATTTCATCGAGCTGTTCGCGACTGGTTGCTGTGATCGTGATCGTGACACCCAAGTACTTTCCCCCTGAGCTTTCGCGCAGCTCAAGGGCGTTGGCGGGGTCGAAGTCAGGGTCGAATTGCTCAGCAATGTGCGTGATGGCATGGACAAAGCCCTCAACCTTGGCGCCCATCACTTTGATGGGAAAGCGGCTAGGGTATTCAATCAACGACTCTTTGCGAGAATCATCCTGAGGGGGGGAGGGGAGCGTCATCTGACCAATTATCCTCTTGCCGTAGGGGTTTGTCTTGATATGTATGGGTTATCACGTACAATAGCTGGCTTTGCAGGACCTCACGGATGTAACCTGGATGTAAATAAACATGACCAGAATACAACCTGAAGACTTAGAAGACGCACCCGAGGACTTCCAGCCCTTGACCGCCGAGCAGGCGCGTGAGCTGAGAGTAAGTCAGCCCCTCCTGTCTATTTGGCGGGTGTTAGCGGCACAGGCCCTGATCGGCTTGTTATTGGCCTTGTTGGTGTGGTTCGTGACGGGGCGAATGGCTGCTGTTTACTCGGCGGTTTATGGTGCTTTAGCGGTCATCGTGCCGGCTGCATTGTTTGCGAGGGGTTTGACAAGTCAGGTCTCCTCAATGAATGCGGGTTCTGCAGTGTTTGGCTTTTTTCTTTGGGAAATGGTCAAGATAGGCTTGACAGTTGCGATGCTAATTGCAGCGCCTCGCCTGGTAAATGATTTGAGCTGGCCTGCCATGTTGGTGGGCTTGGTTGTGACAATGAAGGTCTACTGGTTGGCATTGGGCTTGCGCCGAGTGTTTCATCCTGTGGTGCCAATTTAAAGAAGAGCGAACGAATGTCAGTTGAACATGGTCCGACCGCTGGTGAATACATCGTTCACCACCTGACGCATCTGCAAAACAAGCCGATGGCTGGCGTCATTGACTTTTCCGTTTACAACTTGGATTCGATTTTTTGGTCGATCCTTTTGGGTGTGGTTGCCAGCTTTTTCCTGTGGCGTGCTGCGCAAGCGGCTACCGCTCACAAGCCTGGTCGCTTCCAGGCTGCAGTAGAAATCTTGGTCGAAATGGTGGATAGCCAAGCCAAGGGCATCATTCATAACGCCGAGAGCCGCAAGTTGGTGGCCCCCTTGGCTTTGACGGTGTTTGTCTGGATCTTCTTGATGAACGCGATGGACTTATTCCCTGTTGATTTGTTCCCCAAAATTTGGGAAATGATTTACAGCGCCAACGGCGGTGATCCTCATCACGCTTACATGCGCGTGGTGCCTTCTGCAGATTTGTCCACCACCTTGGGCTTGTCGACTTCTGTGTTGTTGGTCTGCGTGTTTTACAACATCAAGATCAAGGGCATTGGCGGTTGGGTGCACGAGTTGTTTTGCGCCCCATTCGGCGCTCACCCCTTGCTGTGGCCTGTCAACTTCATCATGCAAATGATCGAGTTCGCCGCCAAGACCGTGTCGCATGGCATGCGACTGTTTGGCAACATGTACGCCGGCGAATTGGTCTTCATGCTGATCGCTTTGATGGGTGGTGCGGCCGCTGCCTCATTGCCTGGTATTTTGCTGCCGATTGGCCATGTCATTGCTGGTTCTATCTGGGCCATCTTCCACATCATGATCATCACATTACAGGCCTTCATCTTCATGATGTTGACGCTGGTGTATGTGGGTCAAGCACACGATGCGCACTAAGGTGCACTAGGTTTCGGTTTTTTTCTTCACTTTTCTCTCTCATCCATTCTTTAGGAGCAACAAATGGAACACGTTCTCGGTTATGTAGCACTCGCAGCTGGCCTCATCATTGGTTTGGGCGCTATCGGTGCATGTATCGGTATCGGCATCATGGGCAGCAAGTACCTCGAAGCAGCGGCACGTCAACCTGAATTGATGAACGAACTTCAAACCAAAATGTTCTTGTTGGCTGGTTTGATCGACGCTGCGTTCTTGATCGGCGTTGGTATCGCCATGATGTTCGCTTTCGCGAACCCCTTCGTCCTGAAGTAATTCTCGCAACTACCAAAAGAAAGGTGTTGCCGTGAGTATCAACGCAACCCTGTTCGTCCAGATGAT
>CANGML010000119.1 GCA_947454585.1 Comamonadaceae bacterium | reverse complement strand
TGATGGCCGCATCGGTTTGGATGAAATTTTCAAACGTGTTGATGCCCAGTTGGTTGCGACCCAAAGCCGACACGATGCCACTGGTCACGGTTTGACCCACGCCAAAAGGGTTCCCAATGGCCAACACCCGGTCGCCCACTTGGGCGGTGTCTGAGTTGCCCAAGGTGATGACAGGCAACCGTTCCAGCTTGATGCGCAAGATCGCAAGATCGGTGTCGGGGTCAGTGCCAATCACCTGGGCAATCGCGCGACGGCTGTCACTCAGCGTGACTTCAATCTCTTGCGCACCTTCAATCACGTGGTTGTTGGTCAGGATGTAGCCCTCTGGGCTCACGATGACGCCACTGCCCAAACCTTGCTGTGGCGCTTCATCCTCACGATCGCCGTAAAAGAAACGAAACCAAGGATCGTTTTGGAAATTTTGTTTGGGCGCTTTCGCTTGCGTCGTCGCAATGCTCACAACCGCAGGAGACGCCACTTTAGCAGCGGGGCTGAGGCTCCCGGGCATCACGGCCCCTGATGCACTGGGGGTCGCCTCCATCAGTGTCACGCCATGGGCTATAGATGAACGCTGATTCAGCCACTCTGGCTTCAAGGTCGCCAGCACAAACCAGATCGCGACCAAAACGGTCACGACTTGTGAAAACAACAACCATTGACGTTTCATGGTGTGTTTGCGCCCTGCTTACTCGGCGTCCGGCGCTTTGGTGTGCTTGATGAACAATTGCGCAGCCCAAATGCCGATCTCATACAAGATGCACATCGGAATAGCCAGTGCCAGTTGCGACACCACATCTGGGGGCGTCACGATCGCCGCGATGATGAACGCCAGCACGATGAAATAGGAGCGGAAGTCTTTTAACTTTTCAATCGACACCACATTCATACGCGCCAAAACGATCACCACGATAGGCACTTCAAACGCCAAACCAAAGGCAATGAACATGCTGATCACAAAACTTAAATAAGCTTCGATATCAGGGGCAGCGGTGATGCTCTTAGGCGCAAAGCTTTGGATGAATTTAAAAACTTGGCCAAACACAAAGAAATAACAAAAAGCCACGCCCACCATGAACAGCAAGGTGCTAGACACCACCAAGGGCATCACCAGTTTTTTCTCGTGTGAATACAAACCCGGCGCAATGAATGCCCACGCTTGATACAACACCACGGGCAGCGCTAACAAGAACGCGCTCATCAGCAAAATTTTCAGCGGTACCAAGAAAGGTGAAATCACTGAGGTCGCAATCAAGGTGGCACCTGACGGCAATTGCGCGACCAAGGGGGCCGCCAGCAAGTCATACAGCTCGGCAGGACCCGGATAAATGGCCAACGCCGCACCAGCCACCAACACAGCAATCGACGCTTTGACCAAGCGGTCGCGCAGCTCAATCAAGTGCTGCACAAACGGTTGTTCGGTGCCAGCCAATTCGTCTTGGGATGGGGTATCAGACATGTTCAGAACGCTTCACAGGACGGAAACGCGCCACACGTGCGGCGCCAGATTGCGCCTTGGTGCGCACACCTTGGCGCGCTTTGTACCACTGAGGTGTCGCACCACGCTTGAGGCGCCATTTTTTACCTGGATTTTGGTAGGACGGTGGCGGCGGCGCTAACGGCTCGTAAGGGTCTGAGGTCAAACCTGCCGTGGTGTCAGCCCAATCTTTTTCGAAATCGCTGGCGGCGGTATGGACAGAGCTCTCTACCTCTCGGGCGGCGGTCTCCATCGTCTCTTTCATTTTTTTGAGCTCATCGAGCTCCATCGTGCGGTTCACCTCGGCTTTGACGTCCGAGATGTAGCGCTTGGCTTTGCCAATCAAGGTCCCCACGGTACGGGCCACGCTCGGCAGCCGCTCGGGGCCGATGACGACCAACGCCACCGCACTCACCACCGCTATTTTGGAAAAATCGAGATCAAACAAGGCAAGCGATCAACAGCAATTACGACTTGTTTTTGACTTCGACGTCAATGGTGTTTTTGTCGGCAGCCACAGCGGCAGTAGGCGCGGCTGGTTTTTCTTCGGCGGGTGTACCGCCGTCTTTCATGCCATCTTTGAAGCCTTTGACAGCGCCGCCCAAATCAGAACCCAAGTTTTTGAGCTTCTTGGTGCCAAACACCATGATGACGATCAGCAGCACGATCAGCCAATGCCAAATAGAAAACGAACCCATGTTGAACTCCTAATTAATCCGTCAATTCTAATCAGCCGCGCAACCAAGGGCGCGGACCACCCATGACATGCCAGTGCATGTGGTGGACTTCTTGTCCGCCCTCAGCGCCGGTGTTGGTCACGATGCGAAAGCCCCCCTCGGGGTAGGGTCTTGCACCTTCTTGAAAAGCCAGTTTGGGTGCCAACAACATCATGCGTCCCAGCAGGCCAGCGTGCTCAGCTGTGGCGTGTGCCACAGACGGGATGTGCCGCTTGGGGATGATCAAAAAGTGCACAGGCGCCCAAGGGTTGATGTCATGGAAGGCGAACACCTCGTCGTCTTCATACACCTTGCGCGACGGAATTTGGCCCGCGATGATTTTGCAAAAAATACAGTTGGGATCGGTCGTCATAGATAACTCATCAACAAATTAAATATCCATCGCTTGCTGCTTGTTCATGCGAACCCAGCCCAACACGATGCGATAAAGGAACCACACAGAAATCACCACCCAAGCCAACCAACCGGGCAAGATAAAAAAGAACCACAACGGGGCGGTCACCAAATACAGCACAGCCGCCCAAATGACGGTGCGAATGCGGTAACTGAAATGCGACGCCTCCCAGCCATCCCCCGCATCACCTTGCTTGACCAAATCAAGAATCAAGGCCACCACCAGCAACAGCGGACCCACCTGTGCTCCGGGGATGACGGCGCTCACAGCCACGATCAAATGCAACACGTAGCTGATCAGGCTGATTGTGTGTGTGGCATCCTCTTGCATGTCGGATGCGTGTTCCAACTCGGGTTTAGTCACCGGTTTGCTCGCGGTGCTGTGCTTTACGCAAGGCTTTTTCCTCTAGGCCGCTCAGGCCTTCGCGACGCGCCAGCTCGTCAATCACATCCGAGGGCTGCAAGCCATAGTGCGCCAGTGCAATCATGGTGTGAAACCACAGGTCAGCCACTTCGTAGACCAACTTACTCGTGTCACCCCCATGGTCCACATCTTTGGCGGCCATCACGGTTTCAGTGGCTTCTTCGCCAATCTTCTTCAAAAAAGCGTCAGGCCCTTTGTGCAGCAAGCGCGAGACGTAGCTTTTCTCGGGGTCGCCACCATTGGCGGGCTTGCGGCTTTCAATGACGTCAGCCAGGCGTTGCAAGGTATCTAAAGCGTTGGTGGAACTCATGGTGTTCACTTGTAAATGGATTCAGGGTCTTTCAGCACAGGCTCGCAAGCGTGCCAATCGTTGCCCTCTGCACTTTGATTTAAGCGCTGATAAAAGCAGCTGTGCCGCCCAGTATGGCAGGCAATGCCGGGCTCATGCCCTTCTTGCGTCACTTGGAGCAACACCACGTCGTTGTCGCAGTCGATGCGAATGTCGTGCACCGTTTGCACATGGCCCGACTCCTCACCCTTGAACCACAATTTGTTACGAGAACGGCTGAAATACACCGCGCGCTTAAGCTCAGCCGTTTTTTGCAGCGCCTCGCGGTTCATCCACGCAAACATCAGCACGTCGCCGCTGTCTTTTTCTTGGGCGATCACCGGGACCAGCCCCTTGTCGTCCCATTTGATGTTGTCTAGCCAATTCATAGGGGGGTGATCTTACCTAGTAGGGGCAAGCCCAGATGCTGGCGCCTCAATGCTGAGGGCAGTCAACCCATGACGTTTTGTCACGGGTTGAAATTACTGGACCTTGAGATATACTTTGATATCTACCACCTCTCAATGGAGGCTCATCATGTCTCAAACCGCCAAGCTATTCGTCAATGGCCGCAGTCAAGCGGTGCGGCTACCGGCTGCATACAGGTTTAACACTCACGAAGTCTTTATCCGCAAAGACCCCGTGACAGGCGATGTGATCCTTTCACGCCGCCCCGATGACTGGGCAGGCTTCTTGGCCGCAACGGAAAACGCCCAAGTGCCAGAAGATTTTCTTGGCACAGCCGAGCGGCTAACCCATGGGCATGCAGACACGCAAGAGCGTGACCCATTTGAATCTGTATCAACCCCCATCGGGCACTGAGCCAGCGCATGACACCGCTCTACCTGCTGGACACCAACACCGTCAGCTACCTCATCAAACGCCACCCACAAGTCACACAAAACTTGCTGGCGGTACCCATGCACAGCGTTTGTATATCGGCCATCACAGCTGGTGAGCTGGCTTTTGGGCTTGCCAAACGCCCAGAAGCAGTAGCGCTGAAAGCTGCTGTGAACGAATTTTTGCGACGTGTAGAAGTGTTGCCGTGGGACGATGCTGTGGCTCAAACTTACGGCACACTACGCGCTCAGCTGCAAAGTCAGGGCACGTCGCTGGCAGCGCTGGATATGCAAATTGCAGCGCATGCAGTGCACATGAATGCCACACTCATCAGCAGTGACAAGGCATTCGCAAAAATAGCGCATTTACAGACTGAAGACTGGTCTTTGCTTGCACGCCCTGACGGTAACTAGCCCTTCGAACTTTGGATCCGCCAGTCCAGAATTCAGGATGCCCTCGCATATTCGGTGGAGCGCCACCGTATCGTGGAGCGACGCCTATCACCTTGATAACGAATCTCTAGGCAGTGCGCGCTTGCGACATAAAGCGGCTGACGTGCGCTGGAATGAATTGTTGCGGGTCATTTCTCGACCTTATTGCAAGTACCGTCAAAGAAATCAGTCTTTAACTTTATGGGCAATTGAATGGCTAATGTTTTGCTTAAAGTGGAAAAATTGCCCTTGAGGTTTTTTGCTGAATCTCGGATTTGATACTGATCTCCCACTTTATTAACGTTTCCAAAATAGTCAACGCTTGTATTCGGAATTTCTGCATGGATAGCCGCATCTGAATCACTCCACAACCCAACCCACCACCTGTATTCTTCAAGCTTGAGATAGACGGTTTCAGGATGAGAACCATCGGTAGATGAGACTTCACCGAGACACTTATAACGCGACTCTACAGTTGAGTAATTAGCGACGAATACGAATAGAAGCACGACAGCGCCCCCTATTACCCCAAGAATCTTCAATGCCTTCATGATCACTCCTTGATTTCTGACCAAGGCTGGCCTTGGCTGTCATACCTCAGCTTTGTGCCATCCTCACAAGCGCACAGGAATCCCCCGCTCCCGCATCCGCTCTTTCGCCTGCTGCACGGTGTATTCGCCGTAGTGAAAGATGCTGGCAGCCAGCACCGCGTCGGCGCCGCCTTGTTGCACGCCGTCGGCCAAGTGGTCGAGATTGCCCACGCCGCCTGAGGCAATGACGGGCACGGGCACGATGTCGGACACGGCGCGGGTCAAGGCCAAGTCAAAGCCACTCTTGGTGCCATCGCGGTCCATGCTGGTGAGTAAGATTTCACCGGCCCCGAAATCAGCCATTTGCTTGGCCCACGCCACGGCGTCAAGGCCTACGTTCTTTCGGCCACCGTGGCTGAACACGTCCCAGCCGGGGCCGACGGGCAAACCATTCGCGCCCGAGCGTTGTTCGTCATCCGCCGTGCGGCGTTTGGCGTCGATGGCCACCACGATGCACTGTGCGCCATACTTGGCGGAGGCATCGCGAATGACTTGCGGATTGGCGATGGCCGCTGAGTTAAAGCTCACTTTGTCAGCGCCTGCGTTGAGCATGCGGCGCACGTCGTCCACGGTGCGCACACCACCGCCCACAG